>JAYYHB010000328.1:0-2744 GCA_036157095.1 Pseudomonadota bacterium | reverse complement strand
AAACAACGTTGGGCGGCTGACGATAGCTGGAGTGGGATTCGCCTCACATAAATATCTAGGTCAATGGCCAGAATCAGATACAGGGCACCGCCGAAGCGAGTGACAGCCTATCCTGCGCCTTTGTGGCCAACGTGATTAGCATTTAAGGCGCCGTTCGTTTGGTTAAAACGCTGCTACTCGTCTTGCATGATGCAGTAGAAAAAAAGCGACGACAGCTTATGACACGTCGAAAACGAACATACGCGTGTTGCCGCCGCTTCCTGGACCGACAAATTCCACCTCAGCCTCATCGGGAAAGCTTAAGAACTCGTAAGCCGTGTCCCGCATAAAGACCATGATTCAACCTTCTAGGTCGAGGCGTTGAAGTCACTCAGATCATCTAGAACGGTTTAGCGATACCGCACTTCAACCTCTCATACGCTAATTACTACCACTCGTCCTCCTAATTCGGTTGTTTCGGTCACCAGACATCTGGCTTTGTGATGTTTTTCACACTTAACAGGCCCCAGATATCAGCTATCTGACTTCCGCTCACTTCGCTGGGTCTGCTCTCAAGTTCACGCGAATTTTATTGGGCATTTTGTACCCTGGCAGCAGCAACGTAACATTCACCAAACCGGTAGTATTCGATGCAGCTGAATGAACTCAAACAATTGATGAGAAACCAGAAATCTCTGACCGTCGAAGTGCACAGCATTGACACAAGCATTTACCTAATTCTTTGCTGCCAAGATGATGAGCAAGCCCCGCTAAAAGCAGCGAACGGTGACAACTTGATTTTCCGAAGTCGAAAAAGGGCCTTTAATGCGTTGCGCGACATCGGAGTAAAACAAGCGGATTTTGTCCATAAATCAGCCTTCGACGAGATGGTCGGCGTGGGAGACGGCACACCCACCGAGCATCGAGAAACCATTATGCTGCGTGACCTCGCCGCTAGTGCTTGATCCCCAATTTCACTCCAGTGGTCGCCTCTTGACTACTGTGGAGCAGACAGATGCCTTCCATCGGTGAGAGGATTCACCGTGTCAGACTAGATGTTGGGTGGTCTGTTGAAGAGTGCGCTTATCGTTCGACCATCTTCGCCAATGCACACATCGACCCAGCAACGTGGCTTGGCTGGGAACGATGTTCCGACCAGCAAGCAGCAACAAATGGACTTTTGACGCACCTAGATGCGATCTCCAACCTTCTTGCTGTTGATAAAGATTGGCTGTTGAAGGGTGTGATCGATGAACCTGAAGAACAGGCTGACCGAGTCGTAACTTTCCCCCAAAAAACGTCGTTAAACGACCAAAATAAGTAAAGTATCCGGCGCAAGCCCAACATTCGACGCGCGCTAAATTTTTGGTGGATTTCTGGCACTGATCCCAAGCGCACGCTACCTTTATTCTTCTAGGTTCCTAAGACCAACCGATTAGGTATATCCGCTGGGGAGGATTATTGTGTCTAACTCGCAACGAGGTCTATCAAACAACCTGATACCGAGGGTATTGATCGTCTTTGCGCTGTTTGCGCTCGTTGTTTTTGGCAATCCGGCCATTGCCCTGCTGGTTGGTATGGCAATTTCGCTCTCTCTCAATCGTGCGCCGATCCCACAGGGATCAACTTACGGCAAATACTTGCTGCAAACCGCTATCGTGTTGTTAGGGCTAAAGCTTAATGCAGCGGAGTTACTTGATATCAGCGGCACCTATGCCATGCCCATTGCGACGTTCGTCTGCACAACCCTGCTGGTCGGTTTGCTCTCTGGCTGGCTCGTACGTTGCGATCGTTCCACAAACGCTTTAATTTCCTCTGGTACAGCAATTTGCGGCGGGACGACGATAGCGACGTTGTCTCAGGTCATTGGCGCCCGTCCCGAGCAAACAGGCGCAGCATTGTGCGTCGTGTTTCTGCTGAATGTGATCGCGTTGATGACTTTTCCTACCGTTGGCGCCTGGTTAAACCTTAGCGAGGAGCAATTCGGCGTCTGGGCCGCATTGGCCATTCATGACACCAGTTCTGTTGTGGCAACCGCTCAGATGTACGGAACGAAAGCCGCGGAAATCGCGACAACGATAAAACTGGGTCGCACCTTATGGCTCGTTCCCTTGATCATCGTGGCAAGCCTCGTGGTCAGAACTCAGCAATCAAAGATACGAGTTCCAAATTTTATATTCGTTTTCATTGCTGCGTCAGTACTCGGGTCTTGGATAGGCCTATCTAGCCGCGCTGTGACTGCCATCGGTCATTTTGCAGCCGCGCTCCTAGTGATCGCACTATTCTTCATTGGCTCTGAAATCACCCGTGAGACCTTGAAAAGTCTGCGGTTTGCCTCCGTGGCGCACGGGGTTTTGCTCTGGCTAGTGGTGATAACAGCAGTACTCTGGTGCGTCACCCAGTGGGTACCTTAACGGCCTAGGCACTAGTGCAGAAAGACTACTAAGCGGAAAAAGTCCTGGACCTTGAACCATGATTTCGGTCTTTAATCTTAGCCTCAACGCAAGCTCATCTAACTTTGCATAAGCATAGCTAAAAGTAATCTTTCCGAGTGCCTTAGAGAGTGCGTAGTGTCCGCAGCATGAGCTTTCGCAACCTTAAAATCGATCTGCTGGGAATGCTAAGTATCGGCGTCTTCGTTATGTATTTAGCGGTCGGCGTTGCGCACTAGGCGTCAGAGCCCCTAGCCCAAACAATGCTTATAGATTGGTGCTGACTACTGAAAGAAGACCTCAGCGTTAAATCGACTATCAAGCATGGATACT
>JAYYHB010000327.1:0-3062 GCA_036157095.1 Pseudomonadota bacterium | reverse complement strand
AGTCCAATTTAGAGTTTTCACGATGCGTTCTCTTTCCGTCTTTTGCGAAGAAGTAGGTTACCTTGGTACCAAACCTGCGCCTATTGCCTTGACCACATAAGTACCTAGTAGTTCTCCAAATCTCTTGCAAACAGCATCTCTATGTTGCGAAAAGCTTTGAACTCCAGATGATTGCCGCTGGGATCTTTTAAAAAAAATGTCGCCTGCTCCCCCGGCCGATCAAGGAAACGGACATGATGATCGATGAAAATATCCACCCCGGCATCGCTCAGTTTATTTAGCAGTAACTCGTAGCTTTCCCAGGGCATCACGATGCCAAAGTGCGACGCCGGCACCTCGTGACCCTCGACCTTGTTCGTGGCAGGGCCATTTGTCTGCAACGCATCGACCTGATGCACCACGAGCTGATGACCGAAGAAATCGAAGTCGATCCATCGTGTTGATTCACGTCCGATGGCACAGCCTAGGACGCCGCCGTAGAAATGCCTCGCTGCGTCTAAGTCCGTGACCGGTATGGCCAGATGAAAGCGCGGATAGTCTGGATTCATTGCGGCGAGCCCCGTTGCATGTTTAAACCCCCATATTACATACTCGCCCACCCCCGCTTTTCACCGAATCGACGAATCGATTTATGCAGCATTTCGACAAAATCTATGCTCGCGCCAGTACCCGCAAGGGTGGCGACACAGTCCTCGAGGCACTGCTTGCGCCGATGCGAGAGACGATCAACCTAACCAAGCTGAACGACGCCGATGTACTTGCCGAGATGACCGCCTGTATTTTTCGTGCGGGTTTCGTATGGCGGGTCATCACGGCCAAGTGGCCTGGCTTCGAAAAAGCCTTCCACGAATTTGATGTGATGCGTTGCGCCATGATGTCGGACGAAGAGATTGAAGAACTTAGCCGCAACACTGACATCGTCCGCCACGGTACCAAAATCGCAAGCGTGCGCGCCAACGCCCTATACATCCTGGACATTAGGGCACAGTACGGCTCATATGGCCGCTTCATGGAACAATGGCCGGATTCAGACTTTGTTGGGCTGTGGGCGCACATGAAACAACACGGCACGCGTTTAGGCGGTCAGACCGGTCGCTATTGCCTGCGTTTTCTCGGCTACGACTCGCCAATATTGTCTCGCGACGTTGTCGCCGCCCTGATTGGCGCTGGCGTTGTCGATAAGGACCCTACCAGCAAGAGAGACCTTCTGGCGACACAGGCAGCCTTCAACGCGTGGCGCGAACAAAGCGGCCGCAGCGCCCGAGAAATTTCGCGCTTGCTCGCACTATCCGTGGGTTAGCTGAATATGCCCGAGCACGCTATAGTCCTTGGCCTATAAAAGGTATTTGGGGATATCCGATGCATATAACACCCAGCGGGAAAGCCTGCGGTGCTCGTATCACTGGTCTAGATTTATCGAAACCATTGCCCGCCAACATCCTTCAAGATATTCGCGATGCCTGGCTGGAGCACCATGTGCTCGCCTTCCCGAACCAAGATCTCAGTGATGGTGACCTGGTGCGCGTGACACAGGAATTTGGCGGTGTCGGCGATGACCCGTACTTTGTACCTATCGATAAAAAGACTCCGGTCGTTGCCCTAACGCGGCGCGCTGACGAACAGGCGCCCGTTTTCGCTGAAAACTGGCATACCGATTGGAGTTTCAAAAAACATCCACCCATTGGCACCTGTCTCTACAGCTTGGTAGTGCCGCCAGTAGGTGGCAATACAGGGTTCACCAATCAGCAACTAGCATTGGCAGAGATGCCGCAGGAGCTGCGATGCAGACTAGAGGGTAAGGTTGCCCTGCACTCTGCAGCAGCGGCCTATGGACCCCAGGGTACCTATGGTGAAAAAGATCAAGGCAATGATCGCAGCATGAAAATTCTGTTCTCGGAACAGGCCAATCATTCCGAACCGCACCCAATCATCGCCAAGCATCCCGAGTCTGGTAGGGAGACGCTCTTCGGCACGGTGGGCTATATACACACCATCGTGGGATTGGAAGAGGCCGAAAGCCAACGGCTGATCATGGATCTGTATGCCTGGCAGATACGCGAGGAATTCCAGTACATCCATGAGTGGGAGCCCAATATGCTCGTAGTTTGGGACAATCGATCGGTTCTGCACCGAGCCTTCGGCGGCTATGATGGTCACGCGAGAGAACTTCATAGACTGACCATTGCAGGCAATCCTGCGTTATCGCTTTAAAAAGCTACTGACCGCACACCAATCGTCTGATCCCAACAATATTTCACTGATGACTTCATAAGGGGAAAACTATGAGTGAATTCGAAGACAAGGTTGTTGTCGTTACCGGTGCGGGTGGCGGCTTGGGCAAGGCCCACGCGCTGGAATTTGCCAAGCGCGGCGCCAGGGTTGTGGTCAACGACTTGGGCGGCAGCGGCGACGGCGTGGGCGCCAGCGATATGGCCGATGTGGTGGTAGAAGAAATTCGCCGGGCTGGCGGTATCGCCATTGCAAATAAAGCATCTGTTTCCGATCGAGCGGGTGCCAAATCCATCATCGACGACGCCGTAGCAGAATTTGGCACCGTCGACATCCTAATCAACAACGCAGGCATCTTGAGAGACAAGAGCTTTAAGAAAATGTCACTTGATGACTGGGACCTTGTCATGAACGTGCACCTAAATGGCAGTGCCTATGTCACCCATGCAGCTTGGCCGATCATGTATGAGAAGAACTATGGTCGCATTGTACTCACCAGCTCAACGTCGGGGATTTACGGTAACTTTGGCCAAGCCAACTACGGGGCAGCAAAAATGGGTATGCTGGGCCTGATCAATGTGCTCGCCCTGGAAGGCGCTGCGAAAAACATTCGGGTCAACGGCCTAGCACCCAGCGCAGCCACTCGCCTAATTGCCACGATTCCTGGACGCGAGGACCTGGATCCCGAGAATCCGGATCCAGATGTGCATCCTCGACTCGTCACACCCGCTGTTTTGCTTATGGCCAGTGAAGACGCGCCAAATGGCAAGGTTATTCAGGCCGGCGGCGGTCGATTCTCAACCTGCGCAGTCTTCAATAACGCTGACCTCGAG
>JAYYHB010000326.1:0-2745 GCA_036157095.1 Pseudomonadota bacterium | reverse complement strand
GAACAAATAGCCCTCCTCATCCATGCTGCCGGCATCACGGGTTGGGAACCAACCTTCGGCATCTACTACGGACCCCTTACCCTCGTATTCCCCGGAGACCTGTTCTCCGCGAACGTAGATCTCTCCGCGCTCCCCGGGACCCAACACATTGCCTTCGTCGTCGCGGATTTCAATTTCTACGCCTGGCAGGGCCTGGCCTACCGAAACCAAGCGTCGGCGGCCAGACTCGGTGGTGCTAGCAATCGCTTCACGGTGGGCATCTGGCCCTAGCACGCATATTGTTGAGCTGGTCTCTGTCAGACCGTAGGCGTTGGAAAAGTCGGTATGAGGAAATAATCTAATCGCTTTTTCAATGACGCTCAGTGGCATTTTGCCGCCGCCGTAGGCGAGGGAGTTCAAATGCGGCATATCCGCAGTCGAAGCACCCCGGGCCTCCAAGGTTTCGACGATGCGCGCCAGCATGGTAGGCACGACAAAGGCCGTGGTGACATTGTGCTGTCGCACTAATTCAATCCAGGCCTCGGCACTGAAATTCGGCAGCTGAATCACATGCCTGCCTGAGTAGACCGAGCTCATGATCGCGGCTATGCCAGCAATATGATAGGGCGGCACACACACGAGGGAAGCGTCATCCTCTGGCGCACTCGCAAACTCCACGGAACTCAATATGTAGCTCACCAGGTGCTTATGCCTAAGAACAGCGGCCTTTGGTTCACCGGTTGTACCGCTGGTAAAGAGCAATACCGCCACCTCTTCCGGATCCATACCCCATTCGCCGTCGATGGGTGATTGGTTCTGCTGCGCATCAAGGAAACTGTCCGTGGCAACCGCGTGAACATCGTCCAGCGCTCCGAAGGCGTCTACGCGGTCACTCGATGTGACCAGATAGGCTGGCGTCACGCGCTTCAGCAGCGCTTCGATTTCATCATTGGTTAAACGATAGTTAAGAGGAACATAGGGCACGCCGGCCCAAGCACTGGCAAATAACCCCAGAGGGGTGCCGAGGTTACTGACGTCAAGCTTAGCCATGCGACTGGCACCCTGAGCCTGAATGGAGCCAGCACGCGAGCGCGCCGCTTCAAAAAGCTCAGAGTAGGTATAGGTTAATCCTCGCTCACCGTCGGTAAACGCAGGACGATCAGGAAAGGCACCGCTCGCCATTTCCAGCAGCATCATCACATTCATGGTTGCCGCCTAATCGGTCTTGGGTAACTGCTTGGTATCCTTTTGCAGGAGCAGATCGCCATTGACTGCCAAACTGCCGTCACCCGCCTTTACGCAGAGCACCTCGAGGGTTTCGTCGGCAGTGATGTAGCGTTTGCCCATGGCGATGCCCACCGCGTGATCAGGATGTACTTCTCCGCCTTCCGGCGCGTCGGTTCCCGCCTCCACCATCGCGACCCCACCACAAGTCAACTCTACGTCGTCGCCAGAGGCAGCGACCACCATGATTTCACCCGCGCAAACTGCGCTTTTAAAGCGACCACCGGTTTTGAGCGTTGGCATGTTTTCTCCCCAGATTTTTGATAAGCCGGATTTCTGTTTGTTTTCTCCCGCTGATTCTATGGCTTGTCCGCATCCTTGACAAAGAGTCTGTGACATACGAACTTGCGGCCTCAATTATCAATCTGCTTGCAAATGCTTTCCGGGGAGAAGATTCATGCGCATTTCCATATCCATTGGTTCGGCTTATTACAACGGTGAAGAATGGGATAGCTTAGTTGACTACACCATGGCCGCGGATCGCATTGGTGTGGACGAGGCGTGGTCTGCAGAAGCCTGGGGGATGGATGCCATTGTACCGCTGGCCTATCTCGCCGCAAAAACCGAAAACATTCGCCTCGGTACCGGCATCATGCAAATAAGCTCCAGAGTGCCATCGATGATGGCGATGACTGCCCAAAGCTTAGATACAGTCTCCAAGGGCCGCTTCAACATGGGATTGGGCGTGAGTGGCCCCCAGGTCGTCGAAGGTTTGCACGGTGCTTCCTTTGCTAAGCCGCTCTCTCGCCTGCGAGAATGTATGGCGATTTTGCGCATGGCGCTCAATGGAGAAAAACTGCAGTACGAGGGAGAACACTATGTGCTGCCGCGTCCAGGTGGGGAAGGCAAGCCGATTCGCCTGTCTCAACCTCCAAGACCCAACCTGCCGATTTATCTTGCAACCCTTGGACCGAAGTCACTGCAAATGACCGGCGAACTTGCCGACGGATGGCTGGGCACCTGTTTCTTGCCCGAGCAGGGACATGTCTTTCTCGATGACCTGCGCCTAGGCGCAACAAACGCAGGCCGCAGTTTGGCGGATATTGATATTCAAACCGGCGGCTATTTTGAAATGAGCGACGACGTCGACCGACTGATCGCCGAGCGCAAACCGGCCATGGCCTTTACCCTTGGCGGGATGGGTTCGGCCAAAACCAATTTTTATAATGATGCCTATTGCCGCGCGGGCTACGAGGACGACGCCAAGGCGGTACAGAGCCTTTGGATTGACGGCAAACGCGACCAAGCCGTGGCACGCGTTCCGGATGAGATGGTGCTGCTCACCAACCTCATCGGTACTCAAGACATGATTTGCGAGCGGCTGCGAGCGTTCCGGGACGCTGGCGTTGACACCTTCCGTTTGGGCACCGGTGGCGTTTCTTGGAAAGAACGAACGGCTGCCCTCGAGGAAGCTGCCGATTTGATTCAGCGTGAAACAAAATCTTGGGATTCAGAAGCCGCGACGGCTTAGCACCATCCCAA
>JAYYHB010000325.1:0-9479 GCA_036157095.1 Pseudomonadota bacterium | reverse complement strand
GAGCTACGTTATTACAGCGTAATTTACGAGCTAATTGATGACGTAAAGGCCGCACTTTCAGGAATGTTGTCACCGGAAATTCGCGAAGAGATTGTGGGCACTGCCGAGGTGCGCGATGTTTTCCGATCCCCTCGATTTGGTCAAATTGCCGGCTGTATGGTTATTGAGGGTACCGTCTATCGCAATAAACCCATTCGAGTCTTACGCGATAACGTGGTGATTTATGAAGGCGAACTAGAATCTCTGCGACGCTTTAAAGACGATGTCAGTGACGTTCGCAACGGCACGGAATGTGGTATCGGCGTACGCAACTACAATGACGTAAGAGCCGGCGACCTCATTGAAGTTTTTGACACTAAGGAGATTGCACGCTCGCTTTAGAGCCGCGAGCGTCCATAAACCGGCATGTCCAGAGATCTTCGAGTTGCAGACTTTGTCCGCGATGAGGTGTCGCGTATTTTACAGCGGGAGATGCGGGATCCGCGTGTAGGAAGTTTCGTTAGCGTGAACGACGTCAAAGTGAGCAAGGATCTCTCCTATGCCGAAATTTATGTGTCATCTTTGCAGGCGAATGATGCTAGGGCCCAGGGTGAGCTAGTCGATGTACTGAATCGGGCAGCGGGTTTTTTTCGCACCGAGCTATCTAAGCGCCACACTATGCGTACAACACCAAAGCCACGTTTCCACTACGACGATCTGGTAGAGCGAGGTCCGCGGCTCGAGCAGCTAATCGGAAGGGCTGTGACGCAAGATCGACAGCGCGCGGAGATGAATGTTGACGAATCGTCTTCTGGGCAGCACGGCGACTCTTAGGCCTTGGCTAGGAGGCGCAAGGGAAGACTGGTTAATGGAATACTGGTCGTGGATAAACTCGCAGGCATCTCGTCCAATGATGTTGTGCAACAGGCGAAGCGATTGTTTGGCGCGCAAAAGGTGGGCCACACGGGCAGTCTGGACCCGTTGGCAACAGGTGTTCTGCCGCTTTGTTTTGGTGAAGCTACGAAATTTTCGCAGTACTTGCTGGACGCTAACAAAACCTATTGGACGCGTATCCGGCTTGGTGTTTCGACGGAGACAGGAGACGCGGATGGCGAGGTTATCGCGCAGGAAGATGCCACCGCGATTACTAGGACGCAGGTTTCTGATGCACTCGAATCATTTGTTGGCGAAATTGAGCAAATTCCGTCGATGTATTCGGCCCTCAAGCACCAAGGTCAACCGCTTTATAAGCTGGCGCGTCAAGGCATTGAGATAGAGCGTGCTCCGCGAACGGTGACAATATACAGCGCTGAACTTTTGCAATTTGCTGAGGCATATATAGAGTTGCGCGTTCACTGCAGCAAGGGCACCTACATTCGCAGTTTGGCAGAAGATTTAGGGTCGGCCTTGGGTTGCGGTGGGCATGTGAGCGCGCTTCGTCGACTGTCCGCGGGACCGTATGCCGAGGCTCAGGCGGTCTCATTGGAGCAGGTGAGCGAAATCGCTGATACGCAGGAAATGGATGCTCTGCTGTTACCGGTTGCCAGCGCCGTAGGATCGTGGCCATCGGTACGATTGCATGAAGATACCGCTTACTATGTGAGGCAGGGACAGCCCGTGCGGGTGGCCCACGCGCCAACAGATGGCTGGGTACAAATATTTGAATCTGCTGGGGAAGATCGTTTCCTTGGCGTAGGAGAAGTTTTGACTGATGGGCGGATAGCTCCAAGAAGGCTGGTTGCCAGCGATTAGTCAAGATGACGCATCAAGACTGTCAATACGCGCGGTTTTCGATGGTAAAAGTAACAGCGTATTTAGGAGTAGTAGAAATGGCATTAACTGCCGTAGTGAAAGCAGAAATCGTTAAGGAGTATCAACTCGAAGACGGTGATACGGGTTCTCCCGAAGTGCAGGTCGCACTCTTGACTCATAACATCAACACTTTGCAAGACCACTTCAAGGAGCACCACAAAGACCACCACTCCCGTCGTGGTCTCATTCGTATGGTAAACCAGCGCCGCAAGCTTCTGGATTATCTGAAGAAAAAAGACGTAAGCCGCTACAGCGATTTGATTAAGCGACTTGGATTGCGTCGATAGGAATTGCCCCCCGCTATGGCGGAACATTGCCCGACCAGAGTCAACTATGCGTCACCAAGGAGAACGTTGTGGCGCCAGGTTGCACCCTTTGTCGTTCTACAGGTCCGGCAGGTCCCTGATAGGGCAAGAGCACGCTAGGTGGGAGCATGCGTTGGATAAATCGACTACCACATGCGCTAGAAACGCAAGAAAAAACAGAGAAAGTAAAAGTAGAAGTATGCAGATCCAATTGGAGGAATCAGCTTGAAACCCGTTTATAAAGAATTTCAGTACGGCGACGAAACTGTTGTCATGGAAACCAACAAGGTAGCGAAGCAGGCCACGGGCTCTGTCACCGTAACCATCGGCAGCACCGTGGTATTAACTACGGTTGTTGGCGCAAAAAGTCCCCGGCCCGGTCAAGACTTTTTCCCGCTGACCGTAAACTATCAAGAGAAGACCTATGCAGCGGGCAAAATCCCCGGCGGCTTCTTCCGCCGTGAAGGTCGGCCAAGCGAAAAAGAAACTCTGACTTGTCGTTTGATCGATCGTCCGATTCGTCCCTTGTTCCCTAAGGGCTTCATGAATGAAGTACAGGTAGTTTGTACCGTACTTTCCGCAGATAAGGATCAGGATCCGGATATCGCTGCCATGATCGGTACTTCCGCAGCCCTCGCGATATCGGGCATTCCCTTTAATGGTCCTCTCGGTGCGGCTCGAGTTGGTTATATCGATGGTAACTACATCCTCAATCCGGGTTACGAGACGCTAAAAGAGTCCATGCTCAATATGACCGTCGCGGGTACAGAATCGGCGGTTTTGATGGTGGAGTCAGAAGCCAAAGAAATGACCGAGGACGAAATGCTAGGCGCGGTGTTATTCGGTCACCAGGAAATGCAGGCCATTATTAAGGCAGTCGCAGAACTAGCCATACAAGCAGGCAAGGAGGCCTGGGATTGGCAGGCTGCCGCGAAGGATGAGAGCCTGCAGGAAAGGGTCGCATCTGCCATCAAGACCGATCTTGGTGAGGCGTATCGCATTTCCGATAAGATGGAGCGCCAGGCTGCGGTTTCCTCGCTGCGTCAAAAAGCAGTGGAGCAAATAGCCGTCGAGGATGCCAACTACAGTTCAGATGAGGTCTCAGACACTTTTGCTCAAGTTGAAAAGGATTTAGTTCGCCACCGAGTGCTGAACGGCGAGCCTCGCATCGATGGTCGCGATCTACGCACGGTTCGATCCATTGAAGTTGAAGTTGGCGTACTGCCTAAGGCTCATGGCTCAGCGCTGTTCACTCGTGGTGAGACTCAGGCGCTCGTGGTCGCCACCTTGGGCACTCTGCGCGATGCTGCCTTGATCGATGCCCTGGAAGGTTCGTACAAGGACACCTTCATGCTGCACTATAACTTCCCGCCATACAGTGTTGGCGAAGCCGGTTTTATGAGCGGGCCCAAGCGTCGCGAGATTGGCCACGGAAAGTTGGCCCGTCGCGGTGTGTCTGCGTCTCTGCCAAACGCCGACGACTTTCCTTACACGATCCGCGTGGTGTCGGAGATTACCGAGTCCAACGGCTCTAGCTCCATGGCCAGTGTTTGCGGTACATCACTGGCATTAATGGATGCAGGTGTGCCCGTAACGGCTCCTGTTGCAGGTGTCGCCATGGGTTTGGTGAAAGAGGGAAACCGCTACGCGGTTTTGACTGACATTCTCGGTGATGAAGACCATCTGGGCGACATGGACTTTAAAGTTGCTGGGACCAACAAAGGCGTTACGGCGCTGCAGATGGACATCAAGATCGAAGGCATCACCGAAGAGATCATGGAAGCAGCCCTCGCTCAGGCCCATGAAGCGCGTATTCATATTCTTGGCGAAATGAACAAGGTAATCAGCGAGTCTCGTGCGGAGCTATCAGCCAATGCTCCAGCTATGGTGACGATGAATGTTCATCCCGACAAGATCCGCGACATTATTGGCAAGGGCGGTGCGACCATCCGCTCCATCGTCGAAGAAACCGGCGCAGAAGTAGATATCAATGATGACGGCAGTGTGCGAATTTACGCAGAAGACGCTTCCGCCAAGGATGCCGCGGTTGCGCGAATTCAGGAAATTACGGCTGAAGCCGAGGTAGGTCAGATCTATAAGGGCACTGTGGCTCGCATAGTCGACTTCGGAGCATTCGTGACGATTCTGCCTGGTAAGGACGGCCTGCTGCATATTTCCCAAATTGCGGAAGATCGCGTGGAAAATGTCAGCGATTACTTGAGCGAAGGCCAAGTTATCGAAGTAGTCGTGCTAGATGTTGACCAACGAGGCCGCATCAAGCTCTCCATCAAAGAATTGGAGAACTATCGCGACCAGAACGAAGCGGATTAGCAAGTTAGTACCTTAGAAAAAAGCCAGCTTTAGCGGGCTTTTTTGTACCGCTCTAAGTGTGCTGTGGTCTAGAGATGAATTCGGTTCGCAATCAGATCATCCACCACACTCGGGTCGGCTAGGGTCGAGGTATCTCCAAGGTTGTCTAGCTCGCTAGCGGCAATTTTCCGTAGAATTCGGCGCATGATTTTGCCGGATCGAGTTTTCGGTAAACCCGGTGCCCATTGGATGGCGTCGGGCTTTGCGATAGGTCCAATCTCCTGTCTGACCATGGCGACAAGTTCTTCCAGCAATGTATTGGCGTCTGAGTTGTCGCCGCTCATTAGTGTGACAAAAGCATAAATGCCCTCGCCCTTGAGATCATGAGGAAAGCCGACAACGGCTGCTTCGGCGACCGCCGGGTGCAGAACGAGCGCGCTCTCTACCTCCGCCGTGCCAATGCGATGACCGGATATGTTCATCACGTCATCGACGCGACCAGTGATCCAGTAATAGCCGTCCTCGTCGCGACGAGCGCCGTCGCCGGTAAAGTAGTAACCGGGGTATGTCGAATAGTATGTGTCGATAACGCGCTGGTGATCGCCATACACCGAGCGAATCTGGCCGGGCCAGGAAGACCTAATAACCAGGTTCCCCGATGCCGTCTGCTCTTCAATTAGATTGCCTTGCGCGTCTATTAAGGCAGGCTGCACGCCGAAGAACGGTCGGCTGGCCGATCCGGGTTTCAAAGCCGTAGCGCCCGGAAGCGGCGTAATCATGATGCCGCCGGTCTCGGTTTGCCACCAAGTATCCACGATGGGGCATCGTCTTTCTCCTACGACTCGGTGGTACCACTCCCAGGCCTCTGGATTAATCGGCTCACCGACGCTGCCAAGCAGGTGTAGTGATGCCCTTGAACTAGACGCCACGAAGTCATCACCTTGGGCCATTAACTGACGCAGCGCGGTGGGGGCGGTATAGAAAACACTGACCTGATGTTTGTCGATAATCTGCCAGCAGCGCCCCGCATCAGGATACGTCGGCACACCCTCAAACATTAGGGTTGTGGCGCCATTGGCGAGGGGACCATAGACGATATATGAATGACCCGTAATCCAACCGACATCGGCCGTGCACCAGTAAACATCGCCATCTTGATAGTCAAAGACGTATTTGTGGCTGATGGCGGCGTGGAGGAGATAACCGGCTGAACTGTGCTGTACTCCCTTGGGCTTGCCTGTAGATCCTGAGGTGTAAAGGATAAAAAGCGTGTCCTCCGATTCAACGATCTCAGGTTCACAGGATTTAGGCTGAGCTAATGTCAGGTCGGAATACCAGATGTCTCGGCCTTCTTGCCAGTTAATATCCCCGCCGGTTCGTCTAACCGTTACTACGGTGTGCACATTGGGGCAAGATGCCAATGCTGCATCTGTATTGGCTTTAAGAGGTATGGCCTTGCCACCGCGCATGCCCTCGTCAGCGGTGATAACGGTTTGGCAGTCTGAATCCAAGATTCGATCTTTCAGCGACTGCGGTGAAAAACCGCCAAATACCACGCTGTGGATCGCACCGATGCGTGCGCAGGCCAACATCGCATAGGCGGCTTCGGGGATCATGGGCATGTAGATACAGACCCGATCGCCTTTTTTTATTCCCCGCGCACGCAAGCCATTGGCAAGCTGGCAGACTCTTTCGTAGAGCTCCTGATAGCTAATTCGTGTGTCATCGCTGGGTTCATCGCCTTCCCAGATGATGGCCGTTTGCTCAGCGCGCTCGGGTAAATGTCGATCGATACAGTTCACGCTGACGTTAAGTTGACCTCCGTCGAACCATCGAATGTTGCCGCTCGGCATGTCTGTCTCACTAACGGTTTGCCATGGCTTCTGCCAAAGCAGGAACGCATTGGCCTGATCAGACCAAAAGCCATCTGGATCGGCGATGGAGCGTTGATACATGCTGTCGTAGGTGGCCTCGTCGATGAGGGTTCGGGCCTTCATGTCTGACGGGACGGGATATATTTCACTCACTAGGCATCTCCTATACGGCTGGATTGCGCGGCTGTTGGGCACGATTGAGACCGAGGCAGTGATTAATCAAATGACGGGTTGCGGGATCTTGGGTCGATGCATCTTCGCCGCTGAGCTGGGCAAAAATCGGCAATGCCAGTCGCTTGCCTAGCTCAACCCCCCACTGATCAAACGAGTTTATATTCCAAAGCACACCCTGACAAAAGACCTTGTGCTCATAGATTGCTAACATGCAACCAATCTGCTCGGCCCCCAGTGAGTTTAAAACGACTGTCGTTGACGGGCGATTTCCCTGAACTCGTTTGTGTTGTTCACCAGCATCGGCAGGAACGTGCCCAAGGGTCATCGCCTGTCCTTGAGCAATACCGTTGGCCAATAGCCACTGATGATGCTCGTTATGTCCAATATCGTCTCCACCAACCAAAATAAAGTCGGCTGCAAATTTGCTCGTGCCTTGGTGTAGCAGTTGGTGATAGGCATGTTGTCCGTTGGTGCCGCAACCTCCCCACAACACCTGCATGGTTCGGTAGTCGATGGGATCGCCGTTTATATCTACAGATTTGCCATTGCTCTCCATCTCTAACTGCTGCAGATAATCTGGCAATAGGGCTAGCCGCTGGTCGTAACTCAACACCGCTAGACTGTCACAGCCCAGGTGGGAGGTATTCCAGGTCGCGAGCAGGGCAGCAAGCACTGGAATGTTTTGATCAAGTGCTGATCGAGCAAAGTGCTGGTCCGCAGCCCGGGCACCATCGAGAAGTCGGTCAAAAGCCTCGCAGCCAATCTTCAGCATGATTGGTAGGCCGACCGCAGACCAGAGAGAGAAGCGACCTCCGACCCAATCCCAGAGCGGGAACAAATTCTCCTTACTAAAGCCAAACTCAGACGCAGCGACCAGATTGGTTGTAACCCCCAGGAAGTGCTGGCCCAAAGCATCTAAATTACCTGTGCGCTCGAGGAACCAACTGCGCGCCGTGTCAGCGTTGATCTGAGTCTCTAAAGTGTTGAACGACTTGGAAACGACGATGAAAAGCGTGGTCTCTGGGCTTAAGCCGCTAAGAGCAAGGCTGATATCCCGGGCATCGACGTTGGCAACGAAATGAATGTTCAGTGCTTTGTGAGCGCTGGGCAAATGTGCTAACGCGTTCACCAGTAGCTCAGGTCCCAGGTGTGAGCCACCGATCCCGATATGAACCACATCCCGGATAGGCTTGTCAGTATAACCCCGCCACCTGCAACTTCGAATGGCTTCGACGCATGCGTAAAGCCGACGTTTGGTTTCGGCAACTTCAATTTTTATGGACTTGGATACGCCGGCTGCGCCCTGCCTCAGCGCTGTATGCAGAACCTCCCGATTCTCGGATCTGTTGATGCTTTCGCCGGCAAGCATGGCATCGCGCTTGGCGGGAAGGTCGACAGAATTGGCGAACCTGATCAGCTCCGCCAGTGCCTGCTGATCGACACGTTGCCTCGAGAAATCAAAGTGGCAACCCGCTAGTGCGTGTTTCAGCGCGTCGTTACGAGCCTTATCCTGCAGCAGATCTCGACTATGGATTGATGAAAGACGAACTGCAGATGCAGCGAGGGCAGCCTGAATCGGAGTGGTGTCGGAAAGATTCATAAATCACAGTAGGGTTGGGTTTGGATTAAAAAATTGGCGTGTACCTTCCATTTGGAGTATCTGCTCTAGCAAGGCAATGAAATGATCTTCGTTGTTCACGAAATCAATCTCGGCAGCATTGACGATCAGTACTGGGGCATCGTCGTAATAGTGAAAGAATTCTGCGTAGCTGTCGGCTAGAGCGTCGAGATAGTCGATGTGTATGGACTGCTCAAAGTCGATGCCCCGCCTGAATACGCGCTGCTTCAGAACACGGGCGGGCGCCTGCAAATAAATGACGAGGTCGGGCCTTGGAGGCACAAGCTTGAGGCTGCTGTGGATTCGGCGATACAGGTCTAGTTCCGCAGGGTCTAGGGTCAGGGTCGCGAAGAGATCGTCTTTTTCGATCATGAAGTCGGTCACAAGGGCGCGATCGAGCAGATCATTTCCCGGCATATCCTGAACTTGCTTGGCACGCTGTAGCAGGAAGAATAGTTGGGTGGGTAGGGCCTGATTGGGACCCTCGGCGTAAAAACGGTCGAGAAAGGGGTTCTCAGTCACGGGTTCAAGTAAAAGTGGATAATCCATCAGGTTGGCAAGTCTTTTTGCGAGTGTTGTTTTGCCGACACCAATTGGACCTTCGACCGCTAAATACTGAGGAAAAGACTTGTTGTTCTTCGCCGCCTCAAGAATTCGCAGTACGCTCGAGGAGGCGACTTGATAGGCCTCGGTCAACATGTCTTGAGCTGTGGATATGGGTATCGACACTAGATGGTTGGCTTCAGCGTTTCAAACGGGATACGCAAAGTACTACGGACGATGTCAGAGGCGCAATCAACTCCCTGCTCCCTGAATTATTTCCGCCGTTTTTTTTTGGTTGCGATTACGACGACGTTTGCGAGGTGTTTTTGGCAGCTGAGATATCAGAATTTGACGCTCAGATTCATCCGCTGTCTGAAACGCAGTCCACCAGTCTGCGATTGGGGCGATCTGTTCGTTTGACTCCGCCTGGAGGCTGAGAAAGTCATAGCCCGCTCGAAATCGTTTATGGGTCGCCAGACGATCCAGACTCCTTGGGTTGCGTTTATGAAGCCGCTCTTGAATGAGCCAAACCTCCCTGGCAAAAGTGCCAAATCGGCGCGGAATCGCAACATAGGACTGCTGAGTCTTAAGTGTTGTAAATGCCGGGTCATCCTCCGTATCTTTTTGTTCTATGCTGCGTGCGCAAAAGTCATCCCACAGCAATACAGCGACCAAGAAGCCTGGAGTTATTGAGGCACCGCTGAGGATCCTCTCGTCTGTGTTGCGCATCGCAGCGAGGACCAAAGGACTATAGGGGTCACAGCTAGGAAACAAGGCACCAGCTATTGGGGTTTTACGGACTTGTCGCCAAACCTGCTCTGCGTAACCGTTGAGGAAAAGTTTTAGAAATTCATCGAAGAGACG
>JAYYHB010000324.1:0-7853 GCA_036157095.1 Pseudomonadota bacterium | reverse complement strand
CTCAAAATTTGCTGGCGCTCCGCCAATCAAGTATCCAGGCGACATGCCCGCATAGTCCAGGATCCAAGCCACCATGCTGGCAGTCGAGGTTTTGCCGTGAGTGCCCGCCACTGCAATGACCCAGCGGTCGTGCAGCACGGTGTCGCCCAGCCACTGCGCCCCCGACGTATAGCGCAGGCCCTTGTTTAAAACGTACTCAATCGCTTCGCTGCCTCGGGGTAAATTCGCATTGCCTACAATGACCAAATCCGGTGAAGGCTCAAGCTGATCAGGGCTAAACCCATCGTGAACAGTAATGTTGGCAGCAGCCAGTAGATCCGACATTGGCGGATAGATCTCGCCGTCACTACCGCTGACGGTATGGCCAAGGTCCTTGGCCAAAAGCGCCAAACTCCCCATCAGAGTGCCGCCGATGCCGAGGAAGTAGAGGTGTTGTTGCATAGATCGTTTCCGGTGCAGGAACAGGGGCCCAGAGTCTAGGTCAGGTTTGGCCAGCGGCCAGCTGGCCAAGGGCGACAGTGACCATTGTCAGAAAAAACGCGAGCGCGATGGTCATCGCCATGTGCACTTCCATAGCTTTGTGCAGGATATAGCCAAATACAAGGACGCTCCAAAATAAAATCGTTAGAGCCAAGGTCGTCATAAAGTCTATGCCGAGCAGCCGCATGATCAAAATGCTCACACCAATCACCAAATTCATCAGCAGGTCGCAGCCGAAGTAGGCGATCAGTGTCTGTGTGAGTCTTGCGGGTTTGCCCACCAAATAGAGCAGTCCGAAGACCAATAGTGCTTGAGCGGCTAGATTGGTCAAAATAGTGGTGGTAACCGTGCTAGCGGGTTGGGGCCCGACGCTCACAGAGATCGTCAGACTCAACACGATGTTGAGTGCGGTCACCAGCAGCAGCAGGAAACTGCTCGCGGGCAGATGTTCAGGCCCGCTCTTGAGTTGGGCGATACGCCAAAACTGGTTCAGGATGGAAAGCATTGGAATTTCTGGAATTTCGTGGGCGAAATTGTCGCACAAAAGTGCAGGATCACGGACAATTGCGAGATTCTAGACGCTGCATTTGTGTTGTCTTGGATTGAACCTGCCGCAAGGAGCTGAACATGCCAAAACGCAACGCTTTTTATGCCCAATCAGGTGGAGTCACCGCAGTGATCAACGCCTCGGCCTGCGGGGTCATCGAGACTGCAAGGGCAAACAAAGCGCAGATCGGTAAGGTGTTGGTAGGGCGCAACGGCATATTGGGGGCGCTAAATGAAGAGCTTATCGATACGTCGAAGGAGCGTAAGGCGGATATTGCTGGGTTGCGCAGCACGCCGGGCGGGGCCTTTGGATCGTGTCGATTTAAGCTGAAATCGCTGCAAGAAGATGCGCGGGAATATCAGCGTTTGATCGAAGTCTTCAAGGCACACAATATCGGGTACTTTTTCTACAATGGCGGGGGCGACTCCCAGGACACCGCCAACAAAGTATCCCAGCTTGGCAAACAAATGGGTTACCCGCTGCAGGCCATCGGGGTCCCAAAAACTGTCGACAACGACCTCCCCTTTACTGACACATGCCCCGGCTTCGGGTCGGTTGCGAAATACGTGGCCACCTCAACCAAGGAAGCGGCACTGGATGTGGAGTCGATGTGTGAGACATCGACCAAGGTGTTTGTCCTTGAAGTCATGGGCAGACATGCCGGTTGGATTGCCGCAGCAGGTGCGCTCGCACAGGAACAGCCCGGCGACGCTCCTCACATTATCCTGTTGCCGGAAGTGGCTTTCAATAAAAAAGCATTTCTAGCCAAGGTAAGGGAGACCGTATGTAGAAAAGGCTTTTGTGTGGTCGTGGTTTCTGAGGGTGCGCGCCACGCTAACGGAAAGTTTCTGGGAGAGTCTGGGGCCGCCAAGGATGCGTTTGGCCATGCGCAGCTGGGTGGCGTAGCACCTACCATCGCAAATATGATCAAGGACGCCTTGGGCTATAAATATCATTGGGCGGTAGCGGACTATCTTCAGCGTTCTGCGCGGCATCTCGCGTCGGCAACTGATGTCGAGCAAGCCTATGCGCTAGGTAAGGCTGCGGTGGAGTTTGCCGTTGCAGGCAAGACAGCCGTGATGCCAACGATCGTTAGAACTAGCGATCATCCCTACCGCTGGAAAATCGGTGAAGCGAAGTTGTCCAAGGTAGCCAATGTTGAGCGATTTATGCCCAAGAGTTTTATTAGCAAGGATGGCTTTGGTATTACCGCTAAAGCGCGCCGCTACCTGGCCCCACTAATTTCTGGTGAAGATTATCCGACGTTTAAGAATGGCGTGCCCCAGTACGTCAGGCTCCAAAACCAGTTGGTTGCGAAGAAGTTACCCAGCGAATGGTAGAGGTAACCATAGATCCAAAGGCCATACAGGGTTCCGGAGCTTTGCAGCCAATCAGGGTGGGACGTTAGCTGAATAGAGTTCTGGCATCGAGCCGCAGCTGCGGTGCAGAGATAAAAGAGGGGACCAGCGTCCCCTTTTTTACGAGTAGTGATGGATCTTAGGCCAAAACTGGCGCTATCACCAAGCTCACAATTGCCATGACGTTAATCAAGATGTTCATGGATGGGCCCGACGTATCCTTGAATGGATCACCGACGGTATCACCCACGACAGCAGCAGCATGAACCTCAGACCCCTTGCCGCCGAGATTGCCCTTCTCAACGTATTTTTTTGCGTTGTCCCAAGCGCCGCCTGCGTTCGCCATGGTCAGCGCCAGCAGGACACAGCCCAGCAGTGCGCCACCCAATGTGCCGCCTAGTGCTTCCGCGCCGAGACCGAAACCAACGATAACAGGTACTGCCACGGCAATGATGCCTGGCATCAACATTTTCTTTAGCGCTGCTGTGGTTGCGATATCCACACACTTAGCGGTATCTGGCTCTGCGGTACCTTCCATCAGACCAGGAATTTCGCGGAATTGACGTCTGATCTCCTGAATCATTTCCATGGCTGCTTCGCCAACGGAGGTCATCGTCATGCTGGCGATCAGGAACGGAACAAGACCACCAATAAAAAGGCCTATCAGGACGTTTGGATCACCAATGTGAAGCAGAAATTCGCCGTCTCGGTTCGCAGCGATGGTTTCTACGAAAGCTGCAATAATTGCCAAGGCCGCTAATGCAGCCGCGCCAATCGCAAAGCCCTTACCCATGGCTGCCGTGGTGTTGCCGAGCTCATCCAGTGAATCGGTGATGGCACGCGTTTCTTCACCTAGGCCGCCCATCTCAGCGATACCACCGGCGTTGTCAGCGACGGGACCGTAGGCGTCTACCGCCATGGTCATACCCACGGTCGCCAATAGGCCTACTGCAGCCACGCCTACACCGTATAAACCAGCCAGCGAGGTCGAGACGAAGATAATTGCGGAGAGGATTAGAATTGGGCCAACCACAGACTGCATGCCGACAGCCAGACCGGTGATCATGACCGTTGCTGGGCCGGTTTCACCAGATTGTGCTATGCGCACGACTGGAGTTGAAGATGTGTAGTACTCGGTGATTAAGCCAATGCCGACGCCGCCAGCAGCTCCAAAGAGCACCGCTAGCCAGATGTCATTTGAGACGCCAATGTTAGCCATCATGAAATACGCTGCTCCGATGAAAAGGATTGGCGTACCCACCATGCCGATACGCAACGCCACGGCGGGGTTTGCACTGGAGAAACCGCGTACGATGCCGATACCAATAATCGATGCAATCAATCCGGTTGAAGCGAGAGCTAACGGCAAGAACATCAATGCTGCGCGAGCATCGCCCTCATTGGCGCCTGGAACAAGTGCTGCGAGAGAACCAACTGCCAGGGTTGATGCGATTGCGATGGTCGCGATCATAGAACCGCAGTAGGACTCAAAAATGTCCGAGCCCATGCCTGCAACGTCGCCAACATTGTCACCAACGTTATCAGCAATTACTCCAGGATTACGAGGGTCGTCTTCTGGAATACCTTGCTCAAGCTTGCCAACCAAGTCAGCGCCAACATCAGCGCTCTTCGTGTAAATGCCCCCACCAACTCGAGAAAACAAAGCTACTACTGAAGCCCCCATGCCGAACCCATGAATATGGTGCGCGTTCTCCGGGTCATTGCCAAAATACAAATAAACTAAGCCAAGTCCCATAAGACCCAAGGAGGCGACTGCGAGTCCCATGATGGAGCCGCCGTAAAAGGCAACGGACAATGCGGCAGCCTGGCCCTCGTTGTGAGCTGCGGTAGTAGTTCTGACGTTGGCTTGTGTTGCCGTGAACATGCCAAACCAACCGGCACAGGCAGACGATAGTGCGCCAGCTAAAAAGGCGACCGCTGTGTGTTCACCTAAGCCTGGCGTGAAGAAAACGCCTGCAAGCAGAACCAAGGCAAAGACAGCAAGCATTGTGTACTCGCGCTTCATGAAAACCATGGCGCCTTCGTGTATTGCGTCGGCAATTTTCACCAGCTCGGCAGTGCCTGCGTCGTATCGACGAACGATGCCGTAAATGATGACTGCGACCAAAAGGCCCGCAGCACCAATAAGCGGTGGAATGAGGGTAGAAGTCATTTGGATCCCCAGCAGATAAATGAAACAAACAAAGGAAAGTCAGTCACTATGAGCTAAGGCGCTTACAGCCACAGCCACTCCCCAAAGCGCGCGTATGATACCAATGTGACATCGACTTGCCAGCCGAAATGAGTCCCAAGCGGGAAGATCAGCCTTGGGCCAACAGCGTGCGTAGGTCAATGATGGCGGCATTCGCACGGGAAATGTGTGAAGCCATGATCAAGGAGTGGTTGGCCATCATGCCGAAGCCGTCACCGTTCAAAACCATTGGACTCCACAATGTTTCCTGAGTGGGCTCAAGCTCCCGAATTATCTGGCGCAAAGAAACTCTCGCGGCCTTTTTATCGAGTACGTCTCCGAAATCGGATTCCACAGCCTCGAGCATGTGTAGCAGGGCCCAGGTGAAACCGCGCGCTTCATAGAAAACATCGTCGATCTCTAACCAGGGGGTTTGCACCAGCTGCTCTAGGGGCGTCGCGGTACTTTGTGTGGCGGTTGCATCGCCGGCCAAAGAAGTGTCTAGCTGGCGTTTGCCGACGCTGGCAGATAGCCGCTGAGACAGGCTTCCGAGACGCGTTTCCATGGCCGCCAGCCAAGACTGTAAATTGTCGCTGCGAGCGTAGAATTGCGCCTGGTTAGCGGACTTGTCGACTAACTGACTAAGATAGGCCTCGACGTATCCAATACCGGCGCGGTACTCGCCTTCGGTATCCGGCAAGAACCACGAATTATTGTTGAAGAAAAACTTCCCCTCGGCCTCAGCAAGGTTCGGGTCCTCGGCAGATTGACTTTGGGAGCGCGAAAAATCGTTGCGATATACCCTAGCGGTGTCTCGCAGCAATGTCAGGGCACCCATCTCCCATGAAGGAATATTGTCCAGCCAAATACCTGGAGGAAACAGGTCGTTGGTTAAGTAGCCGCCGGGCTTTTCGAGGAGGGTTCGTGCGACGTTTATGGTGGTGGCTGTGGTCAAATAACCAGCGACCAAGGACTCACCTCGCCCAGAAGCTATTGCCTCGACGCTTCTCACAACATCGAAACTATCTGGCTCCTGGCTCCACCAAATGCCAACACCGATTGCACCGGCAAGGTACAGCCCAGCGATGCCAAAAAAACCTTTGAACATTTTGTGGTCAGCTAGCAGCGAACGGCGGCCTGAAGGGGCGTCAAAACTTTTATCCAGCGGATGCGCCTCGGTCGGATCCGGGCCAATTGTGTCGTCTCTACGCTGCCAGAATTTCCAGTTCATCAATTCATCCCGTTTGAGGTCAGTGTATTGGGTTGGCTTTAATTGAAAGATAGCCTTTCTTTGTGATTGCTATAGACGAAAAGGTAGTAATTTCACTTCCGCTGTAAGTCAAACTCGTGTGTCGCAATCCTGGCGTCGAACAAGGCGCGCTCAAGATAAAGCATCGCTTTCATTGCCCTGTCCCAAGAGAAGAAGCAGGCGCAAGAACTACGCTGCACTTCTCGTTTCAAAGAACTTCTTGTACTGCCTATCTTGCTAGTGGTTGCTGTGATCCATGCCCTGATTCATCCATTGATCCATGGGAAGAACGTTGAACATGGTCTCAAGACTCGCACCATTCGAGAACTGCATCGTGAGCGGCAGGCTTGTTAGATCAGCTGGCAGATCGCGAATCATCAGATGGTTTCCGCCTGGCCGGAAGATGATCTGGTCGTCGGGCGCGATAGCTATAGCATCTAGCGGCCGCATGGTGGTGCCATTATTCTCTATCGATGTTGTATGCATTTGAACGGTAACTGCATCCGAGGTAATGCCAACCAGGGTGACTGTTTCCCTGCCGTGATTCATTAAGGTGAAGTAGCCGGCACTCATTGGCTGCCCGGGCGCGGAAGCATGGAGACGCGCGTCAATAAGGTGCATGCCGGCCAACGTATCCTTCAATTCGGGGCTTTGAGAATGAGATTCTTGGTCATTGTTACCGCTGGGGTTTTCAATGGAGGCATTATCGGCTGACGCACGTTTGTCCGAGCCGCCGCAGCCGATCAGTGATATCGCCATTAAAAGCGTTATGGCGAGCTGCGATAGGGATAGTCCTTTAAAGAAAGCTCTAGGCGTTTTCATACTGGCAAATTCGCTCCAATCGTTCTGGGGTTGAAATGTTAGATGATGCCCTTGGGCGGCGATTTAAGTCGTTTCGCAAAAAGCTCGCGCGCAGCAACTGATATAGGTGTCTTGTGCGCGCATCGTTGGCTGCAAAGATGCGAAAGCGGCAAGTTTTCTGGACTCCCTGCACCAGAGCGTTAATGGTCGCGCGTACCTTGGCATCGGTTAACCCGCGCAGGATAACGACTTCGCGATGCGAAGTATCAATGGTTTGAATAAATTGCTCGGCTGGTGCTATCGACGGATGGGTCGGATCAATTTGGCGTCCTCGATCAAGTAGCGTTCGAGCTGTTGCGGTGTCGAAGCGGTTAGCCGCTTTCAGGGCCAGCGCGATGTAGTGCTCAATGATCTTTTCCATGCCTCTTTGCGCCTGTGCATTTTCGGGATCCAGTCTTAGGACCTGCCGGTACAACGTGAGTGCGCTGCCATCGTGAGTGAAACCGAGATGATTGTTGGCGAATGCATCTTCGGCATCGTATATCAGTGTTTGGACTTCACGTTTTTCGGCGTCGCTCAGTGCCCTAACCTGCCCGCTAGCAGACTGTTGTTCAATGGTCTCGCAGCCAATTGCGCTCACTAGCGCCATGATAGCCACGAAAATCTGTTTTAGTGGGCGTGCAGCTTGTCGCCACAGTATTTGGTTGATGAGTGGTCTGTTCGAGTGCATTTTCGGCTCAGCAGATCATTTGTTAGCGCTGATCGGCATCATGTTGAAGGCCGTGGATTAAGGTTTGGTCCATGTTGAGTGCTCAAGCAAATTACGGTGTGCTGCATACTCGCAGGAGTCGTCGAAGGGCCAGATTTACGGATACCCAACAGGCTTATGTTCTGGCTGAAAGCCTACCATATCGCGTGCCTGTGCCGAGGAATCGAGAGGCGGTCATAATGGGAATCCATACCCATGTCTGGCTCTGATCCGTTATCATTAAAGGCCCCGTATTCACTGGCTAAGGCCATGGATCACGAAGGAGTAATTCGATTGTTCCATCTGACTACCGTTAAGGGTTCGACCGCAGTTGCGCAGGTTGTTGCTCGCCTCATCGCCTGTTTGATGATCGCGTGCAGTGTGCCAGCGTTTGCCGAAGGTGCCGGCAGCTTGCCTGCGTCGCAAAGTACCATCTCACCGGAATCTTGGCTGACCGAGGAACCACAGTTTTTGCCTGT
>JAYYHB010000323.1:0-2577 GCA_036157095.1 Pseudomonadota bacterium | reverse complement strand
AGGGACTCAATCACGGCCCAGATAATTCGAAACACGTCGGTCAGATTTTGCAGAGAAAAATAGCGCCGCAGTTTGCCCGCGGATATCCCGTGAAAAATCAGGTCACGATCACCCAGGTAACCTTGCTCCAGGCCGCTGCGCGTACCAATAAAGTGCACGCGATAGCCCCTTGCCAGCAGCAGGTCCGCCACGGGCAGGGCGGGAATGACATGCCCTGCACTGCCACCGCCGGTCATCGCTATGGGTTTGGCCTGGTTCATCAGGATTCTAGTGGCTCTGTTGCTGCGCTTATTCTTATGATCTTCAAAACGGTCGTTTACGGTCTACATAGCCAGGTTAGTAACCCAGAACAGATTTTAATAGCGGCACTGTTAACAGGCGCTTATGCTGCAAGGTCGCTGCATCGAGGCGCTCTAAATCCGCCAGCAACTGATCAAGCCCCCTCGGCCCGCGACGCAGCCAATATTCCAAAACGTTGTCGCTCATATGATAGCCGCGCTGCTCGGCTCGAATTTGCAGCACCTGAGTTTTTTCCGCGTCGTTCAGCGGCGCAACCTGATGGTGGGCCGAGGCGCGCATCCGCGAATTAAGGTCGGCAAGGGCAAACGACACAGCGCTCGCGCGTTGCCGATGGGCGACCAAAAGCCGCCTGGACACATCGCTTCGGGCGTCGTTAAGCGCGTTATAAAGCGCCATAAGCGCTTCCTCAGCAATACCTTGACCAATGATTTCTTCGACATGGTCGATGGCAATCGTCGCGGCCAGATCTTGACCGTTACTTAGTGTATCGATGATCTTCCACAGCACCTCGGCCAAAGGCTCACTCGCCTGAGTTTTGCAGTCCATGTAAGCATGCATATGACCGCCCTCGACCGCGTTCAAGCAGGTGGCTCGCAGCAAATGGGTCTTGCCACAAACGTCCTCACCGCAAAGCCAATATCCGAAAAACCCCTGGGCCTGACCCTTAAGGCTGGCGCACAGTTCAGCGTTATCACCGACGACGAAATTCGCAAAGGTGAGCTGATGGGGCGCATCGATGCGCAAAACGGCCTGTTCGCTCACGAGTTGTTTTCCCTGTTCTTTAAGATTCGCTGCGCTCCATCGAATTCCGAATCTCCTGAGATTTTTCACCGCGCAGACGACGCCATGAATGACGGCCCCATACGAACACGTAGTGGCAACCGGACGCAATGCACAAAGCCGCTAATAAGGGGAAAGCATAAACCCGTAAAAACGCCAACAGGCCCGGGCCAAGCTCACCAATGGGCATCTGGCTGACCATCAGCATCAGCACGACAATGATCTGTACCGCTGTATTGGTCTTGCTAAGCAAGCTCGGGTTCACGGTCAGATCACCGAAGACCCCGCGATAAACACCCGCTCCCAGCAAGATCAAAATATCCCGGGTCAAAATGAGTCCAATCAACCACAGCGGAATCAGGTCTTGCAGCGTAAAAACGAGATACATGGCCGCCACAAGAAACTTATCCGCCAGCGGATCAAGTAGGGTGCCCAACTCCGTCTGCCAACCGTAGCGTCGAGCCAAAAAGCCATCCAGTGCGTCAGAAAATCCGGCCACCAGCATCAGCCAGAACGCTCCCATCACTTGGTTCTTCCACAGCAGCCAGGCGATGGGCAGCACCAGTACGATGCGCAGCATGCTCAAATAGTTGGGCAGCGCACTCACGAGGCACCTAGCCAAATAAAGTCAAGGTTGGTTGCGGATTCTGGTAGCGGCAGCTGGACTGTTTGCGGGGCCTTATCAAATTGCCCGTCGTCGATCAGCAGCGAGCGCAGCTGAAGGTCTGTTGCTACGGAGTTTATGCGCAGGGTGAGCGCGTCTGCCTGCAATCCAAGAACCATGACCGAGTCGATAAACTCCAGGGACTGCAGATAATCGAGCAAGCTTGCATAAGCCCGAATGCCTGCAACACCGCGCACCACCAAGTCGTGTTGGCGCGGAACATTGGTAAAGACCAGATGTTGATCGAGCACGTGGCGAGTTGCCATATCGATGCCCGCTCGTACCAAATTGTTCAGATCAACACCGCGAAAAAACTGGGACACCTCACCGTCACTAGAGCGCACCAGCCACTCGCCGGTATACAGCCTGTCGCCCAATATCTCCTGCACACTGAATCGGCCAAGTAGGTACTGACTGGCCATGTATCGCTGATTGGCCTCATCCAGCACGTCGGTGAACTTACCCCAAATCACTGCAGGATTTACGACCACACTGTCCTGTAGGTCCATCAGCGGCAGCATGACCGGCAAGCCTCGCTGCTGCGCGGCAGCGTCGAGTGCGTTGCGAATGCCCAACGCACCATGATCGACGACCGAGCGATCACTGGGCTCGTCCAACACCATCCAGATCATGGTCAGCGGACGGCGCGACCACCATGTCGGTAGCTGGGCATCTCTCGTGAGTTTTTTGATCGCCGCTGGCTGAAAGTCAAAGCGCACCGCTAAGCCCGAGTCGACGCCTTCCGAGGCGTTGTCGATTAGGCCTCGCTGCACCGGGTCCAACTGTCGAGGATCAAAGTAGACGTATCTCGTGTAATACCGGTCAGGGGCCTC
>JAYYHB010000322.1:0-3166 GCA_036157095.1 Pseudomonadota bacterium | reverse complement strand
AAAGACGTCTTCAAGTGAGAAGTTGTGGGCGGCGAACATTTGATCGATGTACTGAACAATACTATCGCCACTTTGGTTGATTCCATTCAGCGCAGCTATGGCTCTTTCATCATCAGCAAAGTCAGCGTCGTCCTCCAGTTCTTCAATCAGCAACTCTGAAAATCCGCAGACGATATTTAGATGTGTCTTGAGATTGTGTCTGATCTTGCCAATCAGCAGATCGTTTAGTCGCTTGCTCATAAAAGCGTCGACCCATTCATTTTCTTAATATGCGGTAGTAACACTGGCCCCAGTAGACAGAAGCTCGGGGTTTTATGCAAGGGTCGCAGGCCGATCTATCTCGCGCCGTAACCTCGAGGATCATTAACTGCAAGTTGCTGGTCTAAAAAGGTCGGTCTGTATTCGTATAACGCATCGGATACCTGACCTTTGGGTCAATATGGGCGTGAATCTCGCCTCATTGGGCGCTATACTTTCGCGGTTCTCGGGCAAGGTCTCATTCAAATTGAACATGGTAGTTGTATGTCAAACCCCGATACGGGTATGAACGTCACCTTTTGGGGTGTGCGTGGATCAACCCCAGTGCCCGGACCCGATACTGCTCGTTATGGTGGAAACACACCTTGCGTCGAGGTGCGAGCCGGTGATTCGATCTTTGTTCTCGATGCTGGAACTGGCATTCAAGCCTTCGGGCGCGACTATCGAGCAAAGTCCGACAAGCCCGTGAAGTTGCACCTTTTTCTAACCCACACGCATTGGGATCATATACAAGGCCTCCCATTCTTCCAGTTGGCCTACGACCCCCGTAATGAAATTCATATTGTTGGCCCCAAACGTGAGGGTGCCGCATTGCTGGATTGTCTTGAGAGGCAG
Source organism: Pseudomonadota bacterium (assembly GCA_036157095.1). Classification (GTDB taxonomy): domain Bacteria; phylum Pseudomonadota; class Gammaproteobacteria; order Pseudomonadales; family Azotimanducaceae; genus UBA4421. The sequence goes on along the minus strand of JAYYHB010000322.1, from coordinate 2,293 downwards.
ATGCTCCCACCTAATTTCCCGGTGCCCTTCTCCTTGTTGCAGGGTGTCAAGTCTGTGACCGAGTTATCCTCAGGTGATTTTCTGCAGGTGGGTGACGCGAAGATTCACGCTGCGGCTCTGAATCATCCGAACGAAAGTATGGGTTTTCGCGTCGAATACGGCGACCGATCGCTCGCGTATTGCCTTGATCATGAGCACGGAGATACAAACGATATTCATCCTGGCGTAATGGCACTCGCGCAAAACGCTGACATGCTCGTTTTCGATGCCGCTTATACGGACGAAGAGTATCCAAGCTTTCGTGGTTGGGGCCATTCAACTTGGCAAGAAGGCTATAAGACCGCTCGCGCATTGGATGTAAGGATTTTAGCTCTTGCGGGTTTCAATCCCGGCGTCGTAGATGCCGATCTTGACCTAATAAAAGCAGAGGTCGACTCGCTCGACGGTGAAACAGTGATCGCAACCGAAGGTAGCTCTATAGCGCTGTGATAGCGTTGATCCCAGGCCTCGCCCTGCTCCCATTGAGAATTCATATTGGAAAAATCTGAGATCGTCGCCATTGCCCAGGAGGTCATTGCTGACCTTGAAACGGCTGAGGTTGAAACCCTCGTAGGGATCATGGAGCAACGCCACGCCAAAGCCGGGACTATTTTGCTGTCCCAAGGCGATACCGGCAGCCATCTTCTATTACTGCTGAATGGCGATTTTTCCGTCTTTTATAAGGCCCGAGTCAATCTCACGTCCGTTGCGATGAATACCGGTAACTTCTCGGCTCCGACACTGCTAGGCGAAGTAAATTTGGTGCTGCAGGCGACGCGTACAGCGACGGTCGTTTCTCGTTCAGAATGCGACTACCTGTACCTGGATATGGATAACTACAATAAAATCGTCGCCGACCACCCGCGAATCGCGATCAAGCTGGTAACCAAAATTGCCAGTATCATCCACAATCGTGGCGACAACATGCGACGCACCATGTACCAAAACCTGATTAAGGAAAGCCCAAATCCATCTATTGGTATTAGTCGCCTTGGGCGCTGGATGGGCAAGTGGACTAGAATCTCAGACGACATGAGTCAGCGATTGTTTAGCGATTTTGAAGGCGAGAATTTCAATAGCTGAGGGGTCGCGTGGAGTGTTTCAGCTTCATTCGTTGAATCGCGGCATTCGATAAATCACATCCGCGGTTTGGGTGGCCTCTGCAGGTGGGGTCATTAAAGCACTGAGCACAAAAAAGGCGGGTTATCCCGCCTTTTTTCATTCAAGTGTCGTAGTAGGACTAAAGGCCCAACACCAATTTCGACATGATGTTGCGCTGGATCTCATTTGAACCGGCGTAAATACTTACCTTACGAGTATTGAAGTACTCCTGGGCTACGCCATTGTGAGCTTGAGGCCCGATTGGCTGAAAGTTGTCGCCAGGAGCGGGTGTTGATTGGTCAAGTGGCGCTGCGTAATTACCAGCTATCTCCAACGCCAATTCCGTTACTGCCTGCTGTAGCTCGGTACCGCGAGTTTTCAGGATCGAACTTTCAGGTCCTAGGTTCTGGCCAGCAGCCAGAGCGCCAAGGATTCTCAGCTCAGTGGCTTCCATGGCGAGGATCTGAACCTCGACATCGTTGAATTTTTTCATGAAGTCGGCGCTATTTAAAAATGGCTGCCCTGCGCCGTCTTTCTCAGCTGCTGCGGCCTGCTTCAGGTGAGCCATGGCTCCTTTTAGACCCGGCGAATAGGCATTGCCTCGCTCAAATTCCAGCAGATACTTCGCGCAAGTCCATCCCTTGCCCTGCTCACCAACCAGGTTTTCTTTTGGCACTTTGACGTCCTCAAAGTACACCATGTTGATTTCTTGATAACCGTCTGCTGGCGTATCCAGGGTGATGATCGGCTTGACGGAGATCCCCGGGGTGTTCATATCGATCAGGATGAAGCTAATACCCATTTGCCGAATATCTTCATTGCTGGTGCGCACTAAGCAGAACATCCAGTCGGCGTATTGGGCCATGGTCGTCCATGTTTTGACGCCATTAACGAGGTAGTGATCGCCCTTGTCTTCTGCCTTTGTCTTTAAGGAGGCCAGATCCGATCCGGATCCCGGTTCAGAATAGCCCTGGCAGAACCAAACGTCAGAGTTAAGTATTGGTGGCAGAAATTTTGCTTTTTGTTCGTCGGTGCCAAATTTCATGATTACCGGAGCTACCATTGTGATGCCGAAGGGTACAACACCCGGTGCACCTACTCTGGCTCGCTCGGCGTCGAAGATATAGCTCTCCGTGGGCGTGAAGGCTGCGCC
>JAYYHB010000321.1:0-4261 GCA_036157095.1 Pseudomonadota bacterium | reverse complement strand
TAAGCAAAATCAACACGCTTGGGCCAGACTTCCAGCAACTAGGTATGGTACCTATGATGTCGGAAACTCACGCAGGGGAGGATGTCGCCGCTTTTGCCACGGGTAAAAATTCGGATGCTGTGCGTGGCGTGATGGAACAAAATCGACTTTACGACGTTATGTATGACGTTCTGATAAGAGAACAACCTGCTTTTTGATTTTTGTGACGCCCAGCGAAGATAGTTGAGCCTTTCTTCACTGTCTGTTCTACCGTATGAGACAGTGCGCCCCGACCTTGACGCTCATTTCAAAGATGGTCAGGCCGATTTCTTTTTTGGAGCTGCGTGAGGTATTGGGATTGCGGTACGAGGAATTGGAAAGAAATACTGAGGTAGCCAAATGGCCTTGATTGCGGATTTTTTCTCGCTTCTTGATAGCTTGTTGGGAGGTGCCGCCTACTTCCCCATCGCTTTGCTGGGCGTGGGTCTTATTTTTACAGTGTATTTGGGTTTTCCTCAGATACGATTTTTCAAGCACGGTTGGTCGGTATTGTTGGGAAAACACACCTCCAACTCGGACCCAGGTGATACTTCTCACTTTCAAGCCCTGTCGACGGCGCTTTCCGGGACCGTGGGTACAGGAAACATTGGTGGCGTCGCTTTTGCGATTTTTTTGGGGGGACCTGCAGCCCTATTTTGGATGTGGGCAACGGCATTTTTAGGCATGACGACCAAGTTTGTGGAAGTCTCAATCAGCCACAAATATCGTAAGCAGGACGATAAGGGCCAAATGGCTGGCGGTCCCATGTATTACATGGAATACGGCCTGGGTATGAAGTGGCTAGCAGTCTTTTTTGCCGTTGCCACGGTCATCAGCTCCTTTGGTTCGGGCAACATGCCCCAGGCCAATAACATGGCGTCGGGCATCGAAACCTCGTTTGGCATCGCGCCGTATATGTCGGGACTGCTTTTCGCAGCTCTGATGGCCTTTGTCATCGTCGGCGGAGTGCGTCGGATAGCAGCAGTTGCTGCGACCCTGGTACCTACCATGGGCGTGCTCTATGCCCTTGGTGCCTTCGCGGTTATTTTTTCTAACATTGATCAGGTAATACCTTCATTTTTTTCGGTTTTTCAATATGCCTTCACGGGCTCTGCAGCGGCAGGTGGCTTCTTGGGTGCTTCCTTCGCCTATGCCTTCAATCGCGGCGTCAACCGAGGTCTGTATTCTAACGAGGCAGGGCAGGGTTCTGCGCCCATCGCTCACGCTTCGGCGAAAACCAAGGAGCCAGTGGCTGAGGGCATGGTGTCCATTCTCGAACCCTTTATCGACACCTTGGTGATCTGCACGCTTACAGGCTTGGTTATTTTGTCGTCGGGTGTTTGGCAGGAGAAGTTCCCTACGACATTCAGTCAGACAGATACCGAGATTCTGGCCGGCGTATACGATGATCAGAATCCAATGCATGTCAGCCAGCTAGCGGCGCATCTAGATCTTGTTCCTCCCGAGAACGATCCCGTGCGCGCCCTCAGCGGGATCATTTTCGTGCAGGCAGGGCAGCCAGACACCAGTAACGTGACGTTTATCCATAACCGAAGTGTGGCAGAAAATATTCGTGTGCTGCAGCAGGGCGAGCCTTTCAATGGAGCTATGGTCGTCGAGAACGGCAAGGTGTCGGACGCAAGCCTGACGCTCACCGGTCACTCGCTGCTGCATTCAGTACCGCTGACCGCGAAAGCCTTTGAACGGAGCTTCTTAGGCAACTACGGTGGTTTGCTCGTCACCATCGGCTTGACGCTGTTTGCGTTTTCTACGGCAATCGCCTGGTCCTATTACGGAGATCGAGCCGTAACCTATTTGTTTGGCACGTCATGGGTGATGCCTTATCGCTGTCTCTACGTGCTGGGTTTTTTTGTCGCCACCATCGCCGATACATCGCTAATCTGGCTGATCTCTGCGGTGACCGTCGCGCTAATGACTCTACCGAACCTAATTGGCATGCTGCTCATGCATAAAGAGGTCAAACAAATGACCAAAGAGTATTGGCACAAAGCCCGGATGACCCAGCCCAAGAGTCGGGAGGATTCATGATCTCTGGGGATTGGCGCGTGTTGCAAGCAGCCGGTTTAAACTGCTTGACCAGAGGACAGCGTGTCTTTTGGCGCGCTGGATAAACGGTGCTTTGATTTCCTGCTCGGTTTACTGGGCTTTGCAGCTCACGCACATGGCATAAACATGCCGAGGGTCCGAGAACGCTGAGAGCACACTAAAACTGTCTCTCGCGTGGTGCACCCAGGGATGGTTACGTATCCACTGGCTTAGCCAGCTGTGTTCGGGAGCAGTTGAAGACGCGGATGCGTTCATAAGCTGCATCATGATCATGCTTTGTGCATCTAGGGGAGGGCGGACATCGACAGCGGTCCAGTCTGCCAGTTCGGCTAACTCGGCAGCACGGGCGACTGCATCATCTAGATCACCCAGTTCGTCTACCAACCCAATCTCTTGGGCAGCAGCGCCGCTCCACACCCGACCTTGCGCAATTGCTTCAACGGACTCTCTGGACATATCACGACTGTCGGCAACCAAATTGATGAACTCGCCGTAACCATGCTCAACCGAGAGCTGAAGTATCCGCTTAGCCTGCTCACTCAATTCGCCGACAACGCTTAGGCCACGCGCAAGGGGCGCACTGGAAACACCGTCAGCGTTGATACCGATGGCGTCTAGGCTGCGCGAAAAGTTCGGCACCAGGCCGAAAATACCGATCGATCCGGTTATAGTGGTCGGTTCGGCGTATATGGCGTCTGCATCAGCAGATATCCAGTAACCGCCAGATGCCGCTACGGGACCAAAGGACGCCACCACGGGCTTACCAGAGGCCTGAAAAGCGGACAGTTCCTCGCGAATGAGCTCAGAGGCAAAAGCGCTGCCCCCGGGTGAGTCCACCCTCATCACGAGGGCTTTGATTTGCTCGTCCTCCTTCGCCATGCGTATCTGGTCGACGAGGACCTCTGCGTTCGCCACGTCTACCCCCGTAGGCCCAAATTCGACGATGGCGCCCTGGACCGTGAGCACGCCAATCAATGAGTCCTCCACGGGATCGCCCGCTGCTGGATCCGAGTGCACGGCCAGATAGGACTGAAACCCAATACCTCTTAGCGCATTTTCTTGCCAGCCAACGATTTCTCCCACTTTGTCTCGAAACGCATTCTTTGTCAGCAATCCGTCTACCAACTTACTGTCGAGGGTCGCACGGGCGATGTTACCCCCCGCATCCTGCAGCAGCTGATCAAAGCTATTGGCGTACTGCGCTACGATGTCGGGGTCGATGTCGCGATTGTCTGCAATAGCAGTTGTCATGTTCTGCCAAATACCGTCGAGCAGACGCTTGCTGTCCTTCCTTGCGGCATCAGACATGTTGTTGCGGGAGTATGGCTCTACAGCAGACTTATACTCGCCGACCCGAAAAACGTGCATGGTAATCTTCAGCTTTTCCAGTAAATCAGCGAAATAAAGTCGATCACTCCCAAGACCGGTCAATAGCACACTGCCCATGGGGTGCAAATAGATCTCATCTGCATAGCTGCTGGCCAGATACTGGGATTGTCCACTGTATTCGGAATAGGCGAGCACCTGTTTGCCGGTACCCCGGAAAGCTGCTAAGCGCTCACCGATGGCGATGGCACGACTGGGCGACAGTCCGCCAAGTTCGTCGAAATTCAGCACCAAGAGCTTGATGCGTTCATCCTCGGCAGCCAAATCGATACTCATCATCAGGTCCTTGACTGGGATTAAACCGGACTCTTGAGTATTGAAAATCACGTCGCGCCAGCTACTTGGAGGCGTTATTTCCTCGACAAGGGTGCCAGAGGGCGCAATAAACAATGCACTGTCCTGCTCCACGCTGGGCATGTCCGGTTGGCTGAACAGCGTTCCAACGAGCACGAAGATAAACAGCACAAAGGCCGTGTTTAGCGCGAAATTCCTCGCCTTGGTCAGCCGTCGCCCCCAGCGCGAGAAGAAGCCCTCTTGATCAGCCGTATCACTCATCGGGTGTTCCTAAAATTACCTTTACGCCTAGCTTAGCGGCTCCTCGATCACATGCCTATTTGTTTGGCTCTAACCGGTCATCTCACCCATAGAACCGGCATGTCCGCTGGAATTTTAAGGTGTTTAGACTCCTTGATAGATCGCAGCGCTGGGCGTATTCGGGCTAATATGTAGCTATGAGTGAGGTAGCACATCCTAAACGAGCCTTATGGACTTCGCAGGAATTGAATTCTCT
>JAYYHB010000320.1:0-6580 GCA_036157095.1 Pseudomonadota bacterium | reverse complement strand
ATTTCGTACCTCTGAGCTCGTCGCTGAGCATCTGCGAGATCTTGGTATCGAGGTGCAAACGGGCGTTGCTCATACCGGTGTGGTTGGGCTGCTAAAAGGTGACATGCCTGGTCCAGTGATCGCCCTGCGCGCGGATATGGATGCCTTGCCAGTCACAGAAAAAACTGGTCTGCCCTACGCGTCTAAGGTGCGCGGGGAATACCAAGGTCGGGAGGTTGGTGTCATGCATGCTTGTGGTCATGACAACCACGTGGCCATTTTAATGGGGGTGGCAGAGGTGCTGGCAGCCGTTCGCGAAGAGCTACCCGGCACGGTGAAGTTTTTATTTCAGCCCGCCGAAGAAGGCCCGCCCAAGGGTGAGAATGGTGGTGCGAAAATGATGATCGAAGAGGGGGCGCTGCAAAACCCGCAAGTCGATGCCGTGGTAGGCCTGCATATTTCGCAAAGCGACGTGGTTGGCCGGGCCAGCTTCCGATCACTGGGCATGATGGCGAGCGCACAGCGATTTGATGTAGAGATTACCGGCAGTCAAACTCACGGAGCTCGGCCGTGGGCCGGGGTGGATCCCATCGTGACCGGTGCCCAAATTGTTAATGCCCTCCAGACTATCGCCAGCCGCCAGGTCGACATCACCCAGCACCCGGTAGTTGTCACCGTAGGTCAATTTGAAGCCGGTGTGCGGAACAATATCGTGCCAGAAACCGCTCGCTTGAGTGGCACCATCCGCACCTTCGACCCGAACGTGAGAGCACAGGTACATGAAAAACTTGAGCGGATCGTGACCCAAGTTGCACAGTCTCAGGGGGCTACCGCAACGATCGAGATTGATCCTGGTGTGCCAGTCACTTACAACCACGCTGAGCTAACGAGTCAGCTGCAGCCGACGTTGGAAGCCATATACGGCATTGACAACGTGTCCCAGCCCCCGCCAATTACTGGCGCTGAAGACTTCTCCTTTTTTCAGGAACAGGTGCCTGGCTTCTTCTTTTTTATCGGCGGTCGGCCGAGTGATGTGCCAGCGAAAATGGCAATTCCCAACCACTCACCGTTCTTTTACGTTGACGAAGGTGCGCTACCGCTCGGAGTGCATGCTATGTCGCGTTTAGCAATGGACTATCTCAGAGCTGGCGCTCAATAGGCGCCAGTTAAGTCCAGGCGCTGGGCTTAACTAGAGCCCCCAGCATTCTCCATCGTTGGCGAACAAAATCGTGCCATCGTAGTTCTCTTCGATGGCGTTGCGGCTCAGGCTTTCGCGCCCGCGGGTGCGCACACTTCTGTGTCCGAGGATCAATATTCGCGCGTCGGCCTGGTCTGCAACTCGACCCAGCTGTGAGGGTCGGGCGTACAGGTCTCGCAGAACACCGCGAGAATTTTCTGGTATCGCGTGGCTAACGACCAAGACGTCGGCATCCTTGGCAAAGGTCGCGACGAGATTCTTAGTGTTGTTAAAGCTACCGGTTATGACAATGCTCCGACCGGCGATTTCAATGCGCCAAGCCAGTGCTGGTATGTCGCCATGATGTACGGGGATCGCAGTCATCTTTACATGCTCGGTCTGATAGCGCGCCCAGCGCTTCGAGCCGCTGGCTGGCACATCAATACTGCGCACGCGGTAGCCCAGGCTTGACCGAGGTTTGAAAGCGTCCGCCAAGTGGGGATAGGCCCCCTCCGGTCCAAAGAGTCGCTCGATGAGTTCGCGGGTTGCGGGATTGATGCCGCCATCACCCGTGGGACCCATGATGGTAAGGCGCTGTTCCCGTGTGTCACTTTGTGCAGCGCCAATATAGGCCGGCAAATCAGCGCTGTGGTCAGGTCGCAGCTGGGTGAAGGCGATGGCTTCAATGGTGTCGAAACTGGCCCCGGATTTTTCGAAGCCGATCTGCGAGCCTGCGCCCATGTCGACTAATACCCGTGCGACGTCATCGTGCCAGATCAAATAGCTGGGGGAGGCCTGGCCGTCGTTCAGTTCACCGCTGCCGGCTCCGAGAATTTCGATCCAAACGCCTTGGTCTCCGCAGTGGTTACTGCTGGCGAAGGCGTTTCCTGTCAGGCTAAGGCTCGAACAAACAATGAGGAAGGTGCGATAGAGGTTCATATCGATAACTCTTAAACGTCGGTTATGAGGAAGAGGTGTTGGCCGACATCGTTCGGTGTTTCACAGAGACTCAACTTCCGCCACAAGATGCGTAAATTCCGCCTCGTCGGGCATGCGCCAATCCCCTCTTGGAGAAAGGCTAACGCTGCCCACCTTAGGCCCCGGCGGCAGTGTAGTGCGCTTAAACTGCTGGGTCATGAACCGCCTGAAGAACTGTGCTAGCCAGTGTTGGATTACTTCGCCCGAGTATTGGTCTTGGAAGCTAAGGCAGGCCAAGGCGAAAATTTTGGTCGGCGACGCACCAAATCGAAGCCAATGGAACAAAAAGAAATCGTGCAACTCGTACGGTCCCATAAGGTCTTCTGTGCGTTGACTGATCTCGTTTTTTTTTGGCGGAATTAATTCAGGACTAATGGGCGTGTCTAATACCGCCTGTAGTACAGCGGAAAGGTCTGTCTGAGCTCTGTGTTGCGCGTACCAACGCACCAAGTAGGCCATCAGCGTCTTTGGCACACTGGCGTTGACGTTGTAGTTGGCCATTTGATCTGCGTTAAAAGTCGCCCAGCCAAGAGCCAATTCACTTAGATCGCCGGTGCCCACAACGATGCCACCGACCTGATTAGCATGGTTGAACAAGATTTGTGTGCGCTCACGGGCTTGGGCGTTTTCGAAGACAACATCGTGCTCGCCAGCATGAGAAAGATCCGTCAGATGTTGCGCTACTGCGGCCTCAATCGAAATCTCCTGCAGCGATACTCCAGTGGTCTGGGCTAATCGATGCGCATTGGTCAGCGTGCCGGAGGTTGTGCCAGGCCCGGGCAGCGTGAGCGCATAGAGATTCTCAGCAGGCAGTTCGAGTTTGCCTAGAGCATCCTTGGCAACAAGAAATGCCAGCGTTGAGTCCAGTCCTCCAGACAGGCCAATGACCAGGCGCTCGGTCTTCGCCGCCAACATCCGTCTCGCCAGCCCTGTGGCCTGTATTTGCAATATTTCCTGCGCCCGTGCGGAAAATTCGTTTCCATCCTCGGGCACAAAGGGTTGTTTGGAGTACTGTCGGTGCAGGTTGGTCAATGCTGGCAAGTTAGTGTCGGCTTGCACAATTCGATAAGCCCGGCGGCGTGGCATCTGAGCAAAAGTCGTGTTTTGCGCGCGGTCGTGCTGTAGCCGCTGCAGATCTACATCGCCGATGACCGCTTGGGGCGATAATTCGAAACGTTTACTTTGAGCCAGAAGTTGTCCCGCTTCAGCGATCAAACAGTGTCCGCCAAAGACCACATCCTTCGTGGACTCCATGACCCCGGCACCGGCGTAGACATAGGCGCAAAAACTCTTCGCGCTAGTCATACGCACTAAATCTTCGCGGTAGTCGCTCTTGCTGACGAGTTCATTGCTGGCGGAGAGATTGCAGACGATGTTTGAACCCGCTAAGGCAGCATGTGTGCCTGGGTTGACTGGGGCCCACAAGTCTTCGCAGATTTCGGCGCCCACTAAGGCGTCGCCCAGTCGAAACAGCTGATCAACGCGTATGTGAAAGGTGCCGAGGGCATCGTGTACCTCGGTTTCGTTAACGCTGGCGCCTGACGCGAACCAACGCTGTTCATAGTACTCGCTGTAATTTGGCAAAAAAGTCTTGGGTATCATCCCAAGTACGCGGTGATTGCCAATGGCCACTGCGCAGTTGATCAAACGACCGTCGCCTAAGCGCCAAGGTGCACCGACGATGAGCAGTGGTATGTCACAGGCACACAGATGCTGGAGCGCGTTCTGGGTGTCAGCCATTAGGGCCTCAGAAAAAAACAGGTCTTCGGCGGAATAACCAGTCAGGCAAAGTTCAGGAAAAACGGCGAGGGCCACACCCTCGGCCGCCAAATCATTGGCTTGTTCCAGTATGGATTTGGCATTGGCGATAGCATCACCGATCACCAGCGAAGGCGCTGCGGCAGCCACACGCAGGTAACCTAACGAGGTGTAGTTTGCTGGCTCGCGTTGAATTGGCGGACTCGCGTTCATGGAGCGAGTCTAGCCTAAAAGCTCGGATGGCATGACCTCCCTCTTTGCTATCTATGTCTAATATCCCCATGCACGCCGGCATCGAAGAAAGACCAAAACCTCTGTTATATTCGGGTCGGAGTTAGGCTTAGGAGGGGGAACATGAATTTTGAGTTTTCTGAAGAGCAGGAGTTGCTGCGCGAGCAAGCCCGCGGTTTCTTGACAGAGCACTGTCCGCCGACGGCAGTGCGCGCAGTGCTAGAGGGCGACGCAGACTACGACGACGCGCTTTGGCAAAAAATCGTCGAGATGGGTTGGACTGCCACGGTCATTCCTGAGGAATTTGGCGGGCTCGGCCTCTCCTACCTTGAATTGGTTGTGATCGCCGAAGAGTTAGGCAGATCGGTTGCACCAGTACCTTTTAGCTCATCGGTCTATCTTGCCACTGAGGCGCTCATGGCCTGCGGTTCGCAGGCGCAAAAAGAGAAGTGGCTACCCTTGCTCGCCGCCGGCGAGGCCATCGGAACGTTCGCTCTTTCTGAAGGCAGTGGCCGACCCAGCGTGAAAAGCCTGATGACTAGAATGGGCGAAGCTGGGCTCAATGGTCGCAAATTACCTGTGGCGGACGGTCGTGGGGCAGATTTCGCCATCGTCGTAGGCGGATCTGACGTGGGCGACGGTGCCAGCTGGTATTTGGTGGAGCTGGATCAAGATAGTGTGAACCGCGAGCCGGTGCGCACCCTGGATTTTTCTCGTGGCCACGCGGTGATGGAATTTAACAATGCCCAGGCCGAGTTGCTGGGTGGTGAGGGCGCTGGCTGGAGGGCAACTGAGCGCCTGCTGGATCGCGCTGCCGTGCTTTTTGCTTGGGAGCAAGTTGGCTTGGCGGATGCCGCGATGATTCAAGCTAGGGACTACGCCATGGGCCGTTACGCCTTCGGTCGTGCCATTGCTTCCTATCAGGCCATTAAGCACAAACTCGCCAATATGTATGTGAAAAATACGCTGGCTCGCAGCAATTGTTACTACGGCGCTTGGGCGTTGAACACTGACAGCGCCGAGCTACCGCTTGCGGCAGCTACTGCACGAGTCGGCGCAATCAAGGCAGCAGTTTTCGCTGCAGAGGAAAACATACAAACCCACGGTGGCATGGGATTTACCTGGGAATTCGACTGCCAGTTCTATTACCGGCGCGCCAAGTTGCTCGGCGTAAATGTCGGCAGCGAGGGTTATTGGCAGGACCGTTTGATTACTGCTTACGAGCAAAATAACGCAGCCTAGCTGAGTCTCGCAGCAAAAAATTTTTGAGGAACAAATATGGATTTTAACGACACACAAGAAGAGGCGGCGTTTCGTGCTGAAGCGGCAGCCTGGCTCAAGGCCAACGTACCCACACCAGACGAGCTAGAGGGCCTTGATGATATCGCCGCGTCCAAGCTCTGGCAGAAGCGAAAGTATGATGCCGGTTGGGCCTGCATCCGCTGGGAGAAAAAATACGGCGGCCGCGAGGCTACGGCCATCGAACAGGTGATCTGGAACCAAGAAGAAGCGAAGTTCAACACACCCGGCGGCGTCTTTGTCATTGGTCAGGGTATGGCGGCTCCGACGCTGATGACCTGGGGGAAGCCAGAGCACCACGAGCGTTTTTTGCCCAAGTTGGCGAGTGGTGAAGAGATTTGGTGCCAGCTTTTTTCAGAGCCAGCGGGTGGCTCTGACTTGGCAGCCCTGCGCACCAAGGCCGAGCGCGATGGCGATGACTGGGTAATCAACGGGCAAAAGATCTGGACGTCTGGTGCGCATTACTCCGACTACGGGATCTTGGTCGTGCGAACAGATCCAAATGTCGCCAAGCACAAAGGCCTGAGCTATTTCTTTCTCGATATGAAGTCGCCAGGTGTAGAGATTAAGCCCATTAAGCAGCTGACCGGTGGCGCTAATTTCAACGAGGTTTATTTTACTGACGTGCGTATTCCTGACAGTCAGAGGCTGGGTGAGGTTGGGCAAGGCTGGCAGGTGGCATTAACTACGCTCATGAATGAGCGCGCGGCGATCGGCGGCGGTGGCGCAGGCGTCAATGTAGACGTGGCTTATCGTATTGCCAGCGAGGTGATGATTGATGATAAGCCTGCGATCGAGGACAGTGCGGTTCGCGCGAAGCTGGCTGACTGGTATGTGCAGGAGTCCGGTTTGCGCTTCACTGGCTACCGATCTATGACTGCAATGTCGCGGGGTGAGATTCCAGGTCCCGAAAACTCTATCGGCAAATTGGTAGGTGCACCCAAGACTCAAGAGATGGCGTCCTTTTGCATGGACTTGCTCGAGATGAGCGGCGCGATTTGGGACGAGAATCTGTCGAAGGAAGCGGGCCTGCTGCAGCTAACCTATATGGGTGCCCCGGGCGGGCGTATCGCCGGTGGAACCGATGAAATTATGGCGAACATTATTGCCGAGCGAGTCTTGGGTATGCCTCAAGAGCCGCGCATGGATAAGGGTATG
>JAYYHB010000319.1:0-6367 GCA_036157095.1 Pseudomonadota bacterium | reverse complement strand
ACGTGGCTGACCAATCCGATCACCGGCATCACAGCACAATCGTTACCATGATCGAGGAAGCCGATTTACCAAGAGGCGTCACACACCGAGCACTGGAAATGTTCGCGCGTATCGCACGGGTCGAAGGTAAAATCCATAACATCGAGCCAAAAGACGTGCACTTCCACGAAGTCGGCGCCATGGACTCTATTGTCGACATCGTCGGTGCTGCCGCCGCGATTGAGTATTTGCAGCCCGACATCGTGCTCTGTGATGCAGTAGAAGTAGGCAGTGGTTTCGTCAACTGTGCTCACGGCCAACTGCCGGTACCCGCACCGGCCACCCAAGAGCTACTGCATGGTGTGCCCTGCCGTTATGGCACCGTCGACGGTGAAGCGACGACGCCGACAGGGGCGGCGATTTTGGCAGGTACGGTGGCGGAATTTTTGCCCAAGGGAGTCTTCACTCCCACGATCGTTGGCTACGGCGTAGGCCGCAAAGATTTCGCCATTCCCAACGTGCTGCGCGTGGCGCTTGGCACCTACCGACCCGCGGCATCAGCGCAACTTGGTCAGCGCTTTACCGACCTAGAGACCGGTCACTACCAAATTGAAGCCAACATCGATGACATGTCGCCAGAGGCCTATGGCCCGCTGATGGACGCACTCTTCTCTGCCGGTGCGGTCGACGTTTTTACCCAGCCCATCTTGATGAAAAAGCAGCGCCCGGCCCAGTGTCTCACTGCGCTATGCCAGGATGCGGAACTTAAAGCCGTGACCGATACGCTGCTCAACGCTTCAACCAGTATCGGCCTACGCATTTTACCCTTCGCAAAACGTGTACTGGCTAGGCAACAGCGCATCGTCACAACGCGACTGGGCAATGTTGCGGTGAAATTCACCCAGCAGCCTGATGGCCGAGAGCGTTTCAAAGTTGAACACGAGGATGTTGTGCGTCTCGCCGCAGAGCACAAGCTGGACTATTTAACCGCCCAGCGCATGATCAATGAAGATGCCTCCACAGCGTCAGGCCACAGCGCCTGACTCAAATAGCTCATTGATCTCGCTGTCGCTCACGCCTAAGCCCGCCAAAATTTCCCGAGAGTTGTCGCCGGGTACCGCCACCGGGCCAGGCATCTGCGGTGCCGTGCGCGAAAAACGCGGGGCGGGCGCCGCCTGGAGTACGCCATTGGCCTCGACTAAGGTGCCGCGTTCTTTGTTGTGCGGATGTTCCGCTGCCTCTTCCAGGGTCAGAATCGGCGCATAACAAATATCTGTGCCCAGCATGATGGCATCCCATTCATCCCGGGTTTTAGTCGCCATAATGCCCGCCAGCTTTTCTTTCAGACCGGGCCAATCTTGGCGGCTCATCTGCCGTGGTAGATCGGGGTCTTCCGCGAGCCCGGTCTTTTCAAGAAGCAGGGCGTAAAACTGCGGCTCGATAGAACCAATGGAGACGAATTTGCCGTCCTTAGTTTCGTAAGTACCATAAAAGTGCGCACCGCCATCGAGCAGGTTACTGCCGCGCTGATGATTCCACACCCCCTGCCCCATCAGCCCATAGATTGAATTCATCAACAGCGCCGAACCATCGGTCATGGCCGCATCGATGACCTGGCCCTTGCCGGATTGACCACGCTCATAGAGCGCTGCCATGACACCAAAAGCCAGCATCATGCCACCGCCGCCAAAGTCACCGACCAAGTTCAGTGGTGGAGTCGGCTTAGCACCGGGTTCGCCGATACCGTGCAACACACCGGATAGCGAGATGTAATTGATGTCATGGCCCGCAGCACTGGCCATACAACCATACTGACCCCAGCCCGTCATGCGACCATAGATCAAACCAGGATTTCTCTCCAGACAAACATCTGGCCCCAAACCAAGCCGCTCGGTCACCCCAGGGCGAAACCCTTCTAGTAGTACGTCGGCGCTCTCCACCAGCTTGAGAACGGTTTCGACACCAGCATCGCTCTTCAGGTCCACCGCAATACTTTTGCGGCCTCGGGCCAACACATCGTACTTGTTGGCGTCCTTGCCCTTTGCGGCCGAGCGATCAACCCGAATCAGCTCCGCGCCCATATCCGCCAACATCATCCCGCAAAACGGCCCGGGACCGATGCCCTGAAGCTCTACCACTCGTAACCCTGCTAATGGCCCCATCTTCCTCTCCTAAAATGTCGATGCCGGATTGTAGTAGTGGGCTGGTATCGACGCAAAGCAACACAGCGAGCCAGATGCGAGCATCCGTCACACACTGGCAAGCGCTGGGCAGGCCCCGTATCATCGCTCGTCACCGCACCGGGAGAGGGATAGCAAAATGGTTGACCTTGATGAACTCAAGGGCCGATTTCTGAACACTGAGTTCGCTAGTCGCGATCTACAGCTACAGGCCGAAAAGCTAGTCACCGCCGCTAAGGCGTCGGGTGAAAGCCGAGATGAATTCATCGATCCCTCTGATGAGAACTTTCAGGCCACACCTGCCTATCTGTGCAGTATTTCATCCGGCCAGCACCTGCCTATCGACTTTCCATCCCTAGGCGGTATTCCCATGGACGGCGGTAAGGCGGTAGAACGTTTTGCCGCGGTAAAACCAGATGTGCCCATGACGGTGAAAGCCCATCTGCACGATATTTACGACAAGAAAGGTCGATCCGGGCGCATGATCTTTATCGTCGTGCGCACCGAGCTTTTCGATGCCACGAACACTCACTTGGCTAACATCGATTCCAGACTAGTGGTTCGGGAGAAACCAGACTCATGAGCATTAATACGATCCATGACGTTGAATTCGGCGTCGAACTTCCGGTGTTTGAACCCGACACTTCTCTGGCCAATGTCGGTGCTTTCGCCCGTGCCGTCGGTTGGGGTGGAGCGCGTTTTGAGAGCCACGAAGGTGCGCGTGAAGAGGGTTTTCCCGGTGCACTGGTGCCGGGCATCATGGGCATGGGTTTCCTCACCAGTGCCATCCACCAGTGGGCGCCAGCCGGCCAAGTCGAACATGTCGACACCGTGTTTCGCGCACCCATGCTGGCCGACACACCAGCCATCATCAGCGCCGTGGTCACTGATGTTGACGAAGACGAGGGTATTGTCGAATTAGATATGACGGTCAAAAACACCAAGGACGAAACCCGTGTCTTTGGCACTGCCAAGGTTAGGCTGCCTTTAAGCTAGTCGGTAGTCTGCTATCGACAGCTCCGTGCCGACTTTGGCGACCTCAGAGGAAGTGCCACCACGCTCCGCCGCCAAGGGCAGCTTCAGCAAACCCATAACAGACCAGTTACCACCGTCCTCAATCACACCGACCTGAACGGCCTCGTCCCAAAAAATTGGGCGGCGAAAGTAGATTGATGCATCAAAAAAATTGGGGCGACGGTCTTGCCACATCTGCGCCGTGAGATAGTGTACACCCATGCCGCCGCCAATCAGCGGCGCACGAAAACCTGCTCGCTCCGCGGCTTTTTGCTCGTAGTGAATGCTATTACCCTCAACGCTATAGGACTTTACGCGGTCAGGGGTGAGTTGATACGTATCGCGCAACACCAGTGACGTAACGTCACCAACCACTAGCTGAGGCTGGTCTCCGACACCACTCTTTGATCGTGCCTGGGCCTGGGGGCGCAGGGAGGTGCGCGGGCAGCTGATCACCCGCTCACCCGTTAGATCCTCAAACCACACATCGGTTTGTACGCGCTGGCCACGTGGCACTGCCGTGACGCTTTTGATTTCGCCCTTGACCGTTAGGGTTTCACCGAGTCTGGCTGGACGATGCACAGTCAGCCTCTGCAGCATGTTGATGTTGCCTTCGGCGCTAATACCGCTGTCGATTCCCGCATGAATGGCAAGGCCTATAAAGAAAGCGGGATCAACCTCTTCGCCAAATATCGCGGGATCAATGCCGCAGGCAGTCAGCCGTTCGGCTTGGGTCTGAGCCGACACATCCAAACTTCGAGATTGATATTGGAACCCGGCGACGGGTATGTGCCACTGCATCATAGATCCCCGCGTCGGTCGGTTAGCGGAACATATGCGTACCACCGCAGACTGTCAGCGCCTGTCCGGTAACATAAGCGCTGGCGTCGGATGCAACAAAAACCGCGATCCCCTTAAAATCTTCTGCCTCTCCGAATCGTCGTAGCGGCGTTTGTTCGGTTACTCGCTTAGCGGCTTCTGGGTTGTCCCACAATGCCTTGGCGAAGTCAGTGCGAATCAAGCCAGGGCATAGCGCGTTAACGCGCACACCCTCCGGCCCCCACTCCATGGCGAGGTTTCGCACCAGCGCTATATCCGCCATCTTCGAAATGTTGTAGGTACCTAGTGTATCCGATGGGCCGAAGGCACCCACACTGGCGGTGATCATGATCGCCCCGCGCTTCTTCGCCAGCATGTCTGGGGCCACCATTTGACACAGCCAGTGATTAGAACGCAGATTGGAGTTCATGGTCTTGTCGAAGGCGTCGTCAGGGATTTCCGACATTGGGCCGTAGAATGGATTCACGCCTGCGTTGGCGATGAGCGTATCTATAGGGCCAAGACGTGAGCGCGTTTCGTCCACTAAATTCTGCAGCTGGTCTTTGTAGCCAATGTTGCAGGCGATCGCGATGGCTCGCTCGGCGCCTACTGCAGCGTTAATTTCTGCAGCAGTCTCTTCACAGGCATCTTGCTTACGGCTCGAGATCACCACTTGACTGCCATGCTCAGCCAGGGCCAGGGCCATTGCCTTACCCATACCCTTTGAGGCACCGGTAATCAGGGCAATTTGCCCGCTCAAATCAAAAAGTTGCGTCGAAACCGCCATATTAACTCCCCTATTCGCGCTATCGGTAAAAAGCGCTTCCTGCTTTAGTTTTTGAATTTCCAGTATAGATCACATCGTTGGCGACTTCGCTCAATTCTGTCTTGCCACAAAATGCCATGGTCAAATCAAGCTCTTTTTCGATGATCTCAAGGCATTGAGTAACCCCCGCCTTGCCCAGGGCACCTAATCCATTCAGGAACGCCTTACCAATAAGTGTCCCATCCGCGCCAAGTGCCTTCGCCTTGAATACGTCCTGCCCAGAACGAATGCCGCCGTCCAGCCATACCTCACAGGCACCCCCCACTTTGGCGACAATACCTGGCAGCGCCTCGATGCTGGCAGGGGCACCGTCGAGCTGTCGGCCACCGTGGTTTGAAACGATAATGGCATCCACACCGAGGCCAGCGGCAATTGCCGCGTCTTCAGCGTCCATAAGTCCTTTCAAAATAAGCTTGCCACCCCACTGCTCCTTTACCCAGGCGACATCGTCCCAGCTCAAGGCCGGGTCAAGCTGTTCTGCCGACCACTCAGAAAGCGACGTGAGATTCTCCACCCCCTTCGCGTGACCGATAATGTTCCCGAATGTATGACGCCTGGTAGCCAGCATACCCGCACACCAGCGAGGCTTGGATGCCATATTGATGAGATTTTTCAGAGTAAGTTTTGGCGGCGCAGTCATCTGGTTTTTGATGTCTTTATGACGCTGACCAATAATTTGCAGGTCAAGGGTGAGAACCAAGGCACTGCAGCCAGCGGTCTTGGCTCGGGCAATCAGGTCAGCAATAAATTCGCGATCCTTCATCACATAGAGCTGGAACCAAAAAGGCTTGCGCGTCTGTGCCGCCACATCTTCGATGGAGCAAATGCTCATGGTAGACAGCGTAAACGGGACGCCAAACTCCTCGGCAGCCTGGGCCGCAAGAATTTCGCCGTTGGCATGCTGCATGCCCGTAAGACCCGTGGGCGCGAGGGCCACCGGCATGCGCTGTGTCTCGCCCAGCATGGTGCCGACGATCCTACGCGTGCTGATATCCTTTGCCACGCGCTGACGCAGCCTGATCTCATCAAAAGCATCTTTGTTGCGCCGAAACGTCGTTTCTGTCCAAGAACCCGACTCGGCATAGTCGTAGAACATTTTCGGCACCCGGCGCTGGTGCAGTCGGCGCAAATCTTCAACGCAGGTCACAACCGTCACGATAACTCCGTTCAATCACCCTTCTCTTGCCCCATGGTAGCATCGGAGTATAAAGCTTGAGGGGAGAAGTCATGACGCTTGTATTCAGCAATGATCAAGAGCAGTTCCGAGAGAGCATTCAACGCTTTTTAACCGATCAAATGCCCACCACCAAGGTTCGCCAACTGATGGCGAAGGATCACGGCATTGACGAGGCTGTCTGGCAGCAGGCCAGTCAGCAGCTTGCACTCACCGGCATCCATGTACCCGAAGCTCTCGGCGGCGCCGGATTTGGCGCGGTAGAACTAAGTATTGCCCTAGAAGAAATGGGTAAGGTGCTCTTCTGCGGGCCTTTTTTCAGCAGCGCCGTGCTATCGACCTACGCACTGATGCTGTGCGGCAATGAAGATCAAC
>JAYYHB010000318.1:0-4667 GCA_036157095.1 Pseudomonadota bacterium | reverse complement strand
GTCGATTACAGTCCGAACTTCGATGGCAGCGTCAAGGAACCGAAGCTGCTGCCGGCACAGGCGCCCTTCGTGCTGCTAAACGGCAGCACGGGTATTGCCGTGGGCATGGCGACGGATATTCCGCCTCACAACCTGAACGAAGTCATCAGCGCCTGCGTGCATCTGTTAGATAATCCAAAGGTCATGGTGGCGGACCTGATGACCCATATCAAGGGGCCAGACTATCCCACCGAAGCACAGGTGATTACGCCCTTTGCCGACATCCTAACGCTCTATGAAACCGGCCGGGGCAGTATTAAGGCCCGTGCAGTTTTTCACCGTGAAGGCCCAGAAGTGGTGATTACTGCACTACCGCACCAAGTCTCGCCGGCCAAGGTGCTGGAGCAGGTTGCTCAGCAAATGAACGCCAAAAAGCTGCCCATGCTGGTGGATTTGCGCGATGAGTCTGACCACGAAAATCCAACGCGCTTGGTTTTTGTGCCGCGCTCGAATCGCATCGACTACGACCGGCTAATGAGCCACCTGTTTGCCACGACGGATTTAGAGCGCAGCTATCGCGTCAATCTGAACATCATTGGCCTGGATCAACGCCCGGAGGTGAAGGGCTTGGTGGGCATACTCAAAGAGTGGCTGCGCTATCGCCTCGACGTGGTCACCAGACGCCTCAATTTTCGTCTGGAAAAAATCAATGACCGTTTGCATATTCTCGATGGGCTGCTGATAGCTTATCTCAACCTGGACGAGGTCATTCGCATCATCCGTGAGGAAGATCAGCCTCGGCCACCGCTGATAAAGCGTTTCGCGCTCAGCGAGATACAGGCCAACGCGATCCTGGATTTGCGTCTGCGTAATCTTGCAAAGCTCGAAGAAATGAAGCTGCGTGGCGAAAAAGACGAGCTTGAAAACGAGAAAGCCGACCTAGAAAAAAACCTTGGCTCCAAGGCGCGGATGCAAACCTTGATCAAGAAAGAGCTGCTAGCGGTTGCTAAAGAATATGGCGACCAGCGCCGTTCGCTGCTTACCGAGGTTGAAGAGGCGCAGGCGTTCAGCGACGAAGACTTGCTCACTAATGACCCTATTACCGTAGTGCTATCAGAAAAGGGCTGGGTGCGGGCCGCCAAGGGTCACGAGGTGAAACCACAAGAGCTGAACTATCGTGCTGGCGATGAATTCGCTCAGGCCGCCAAAGGGCGCAGTAACGATCTGCTGGTATTCCTAGATTCCGATGGACGTAGCTACACCGCGCTAGCCCATACGCTGCCATCCGCCCGGGGTCAAGGAGAGCCACTTTCCGGGCGTTTTAGGGTCAAAAACGACGCACGGTTTGTGGGTGTCCTCATCGGTAGCGGTGACAGCAAGGTGTTGCTGGCCTCCAACGCAGGCTACGGATTTGTCGGTACCCTTAACAACATGGTCACCAAAAACAAAGCCGGCAAAACCTGTTTGAGCGTACCCACCGGGGGCATCGCGCTGCCGCCTGTGATGATTGAGCCGGGTCTGCACGGTGCTGAGAACGCCAATGTCGCTGCGGTTACGAATCAAGGCCGCATGCTGGTATTTGCTCTAAAGGATCTGCCGGAGCTGGCGAAGGGCAAGGGCAACAAGCTACTCAATGTGCCGTCCGCTGCGTTTAAGTCCGGTGAGGAAGAACTGGTCGGCGCTGTCGTCGTTGGCGTGAGAGACGAGCTGCTGGTACATGCCGGTCAACGGCATTTACGCCTCAAAGCCAAGGACTTGGAGAGCTATGCCGGCGAGCGGGCTCGACGGGGTAGGCGTTTGCCGAGAGGTTTTCAGAAGGTGGATCGTTTATCGGTAGAGTGAGAGCGCCGTCCTCGGCGCCCTCCACTGTCCATCAGATCTAAGCCGGTCTGTGAATGCCGCAAATCTTGTGGCCATCGGGGTCCAAAAAGTAGCACAGGTACATGAGGCCCATGTTGCCCTCGCGTGGTCCTGGCGGATCTTCCGCGGTAGTGCCGCCGTTCGCTATTGCTACGTCGTGGAATTCCTGTAACTGCTCCGGCGAGCTGCACACAAAACCAATGGTCGACCCATTGGCAACGCTGGCAGGTTGACCGTCAATAGGCTCAGAAATGCTAAAGGTTGAGCCATCGTGGATATAGAACAAGCGTGTATGTCCCGTGTCGTTGACATGTTGCATCGCTGGGCCTGCACCCAGAACACCGAGCACGGCGTCGTAAAAAGCCTTGGTTTTTTGAATGTCGTTAGCTCCGATCATGACGTGATTCAGCATAGGGTTAACTCCTCTTTGTTGGTTAGAATACCTTGCAGACTAGACTCATAAGGTGCGCGATACCACAGGCGTTCGACTTACAGCGCCTTAGGTGGCCATGTTAAACCCAAGCACCACCTGGGCCTGGCCTGTAATAAGCATTTGCTCCCGCTCGGGCAGACGTGCCACGCTGTAGAACGCTTCCTGGGGTGCAAGATCTTCGAGAATCGGGTGGGTGAACTCCTGTGCCCATTCGCGCTGCTCAGCATCAAGGTCAGTAAATACCTCCGCCGTCATAAGCGCGGTCTCGGCTTTCGCTAGGGACGCCAGGGTTAGGTTTTGCTCCAGATTAGTAATCTCCTCGATCGCTTCTATGGCCATGGCTGTGATCTCCGCGGGATCTTTTGGGCTGATCACGTGACACAGATGGCAGCGGAACTCGCCGAGGGTCTCGTATTCTCGTAGCAGATGCTGCAACAGTAACGAAGCGTAAACCGCGGTTAGACCATCGGTTTGGGCCTTACTGATCAATAAGGCCAGCCCGCGCTCCTGAACGGCCACGGCGAGTCCGGGATACAGTGCGCATACTTCCTGGGCCATAGCCAGAGCATCTTCAATGGCCTGCCTTTGCTCGGCCGAGCGGAGACTGCGCTGGTTATGGAGTCTGACCGTGAGCAAGTAGGCGGGCTGCTCTTTTGGCTGTTCTGCAGGCACCGAGACAATGGGCAGAGAGCGATTGCCCTGGGAACTGAACTGAATAACCATCATCGTTACCGGTGGTGTCAGCAATAGAGTAATAATTGACAACAGCCCCAGCATCCATGGCAGTGGCGGCGCGAATGCCTCACGATTCAATGTGACGTAAACAATACCGCTCAACGTATCGTCAATGGTGGCTTGGGCGGTATAGCTTGTATTCGACGGCTGTAAGCCGCTCATGGCCATCATGTCATTGCCGGCATCAAAGAACGAGATGCCGGCAATCTCTTCCAGGGCGGTGAGCCGGTTGGCAATAACCGTCAGGGTGATTTGTTCGGTGTTCAAAAGTTCATCTGCGGTGGTATCGGCCAAGGTTGTGGCCAGTGCGCTGCCGTAGCGGTCCATCTCTTCCTGACCGTCAGGGCGCTCAAACCAAATGGCAAACAGACTGGCCGCGCAGATGACGGTGGCAATCGCCGCTGCTGGTAAAGTGACCCGACTGGCACGAAACTTGGTGCGAAAACGCTGCAGGGGGTTCATTGAGGCAACGTGTATCGAAGCAGACGAGGGGCGGTCTGGCCACAGGCATCAGGCGTTTCAACACCTACAGGGTGTTGTTGAGACTGGGCGAAAAGGGTGTACAAATAGACCTCGGTTGGTGGTGGCACTGCGTTCGATAAAATACCACAAAGCGCAGGATGCAATCCTTCTCGCCACCACTTCAGGCCGCTAGACTAATGCAATATGTCGCAACGCAGGGTTCATCCCTTGGCCGAACAAATCATGTTGGTGAGTATTTCCGGTCAGGACAAGCCGGGCCTGATGGCTGCGCTGATGACCATTTGCGTTGAGTTCGACGCGCAGATTTTGGACATGGGCCAAGCGGTCATTCACGATGAACTCGCCCTCGGTCTGCTGCTTTCCTCCTCAAAAAATAGCGACGCTCTGCGCGAGGCGATTGCTGCGCGCTGTGCAGATATTGGCTCTTCCCTGCGGCTGGAGACCGTCGATGCCGACGACTACGGCAACTGGGCAAAATCGATTTTTGCCAGCCCGCTGATCTTAACTCTGCTCACTAATGGCTCTGCCGCAGAACCCCTGCAGGCGGTTAGCGCGCTCACGCACGCGTGGCGAATGAACATCGACACCGTGCGCCGTCTCACCAAACCAAGGGCGCTGGTGGACGCGAGCGGCATCGATGAACGATTCGGCGTAGAAATGCGACTCAGCGGTGAGCTGGTCAACAGTGTCGAGTTCCAGGCGGCGCTGCTAAAGCTTGCAGACCAAAGTGATTTCGACGTGAGTTTGCAGCGGGACTCGGTTTTTCGGCGCAATCGGCGCCTTGTCGCCTTCGACATGGACTCCACCCTTATCGCCGAAGAGGTCATGGACGAGCTGGCCAAGCGCCACGGTGTGGGAGACAAAGTAGTGGCAATTACCAATGCCGCCATGGCCGGTAAGCTGGATTTCAAAGAGAGTTTTCGCCAGCGAGCAGCGCTGCTTGAGGGGATGCCCCTGCAGTTGCTGCACGAGGTGGCCGAGTCCGTGGCGCTTAACACTGGTGCACGGCGTTTGATTAAGGCGCTCAAGCACTTTGGTTATACCGTCGCTGTGTTCTCCGGCGGCTTTCAGTACGTTGGCGAGTATTTGCAGCAGCAACTGGGTATCGACTACGTCTTTGCCAACGAACTGGAGGAAGTCGATGGGGTAATGACCGGCAAGGTGATCGGCGACATCG
>JAYYHB010000317.1:0-5357 GCA_036157095.1 Pseudomonadota bacterium | reverse complement strand
AATATAGATGCCAGACCATGCCGGAGGCTGCCACTGTGGAGCCGTCAGATTTACAGTCCAATTAGACTCGCCTCAAATCGGTTTATACCGCTGTGACTGCTCCCTATGTCGCAAAAAAGGCATCATCATGAAAGCAGTTCCGGTAGCGGACTTTGTTTTGCAGGCTGGAGCAGAGCAACTTAGCGTGTATCAGTGGAACAAACATATCGCTGAACATTTCTTTTGTTCAATCTGTGGTGTTTATACCCACCATCGGCGTCGGCGCGATCCAAGCCAATACAGCATCAATATCGAATGCTTAGATAACCAACCGATTCCTGAGAGTGCGTGGGTCGGTTGGGCGAATGGCTCAGAGCATGATTGAAAGCGTCGACTGTCGAGCGAAAAAAAAGGGGCCACGGCCCCTTTTTTTGTTACAACTCGCTGGGGTAGGTTCCAGTCCAGTTTGGTGGACGCTTCTCGGCGAAGGCGACCGGGCCTTCTGTAGCATCGTTTGACGCAAAAACGGATTTTTGCAGCGGTACCTGCATCTCCCAAAGCTTGTCTTCCTCGATGCCCATGGCGGCGGCCCGCACCAGAGATTTGGAGGCCTTAACCGCAAGGGGCGCATTTTCCGCAATGCGTTCGGCAAGGGCGATGGCAGCGTCTAGTGCTTCGCCGGGTTCGGTCATCTCGCTTAATAAGCCTGCGTCTAAGGCTTGTTGCGCCGTAATAGGCTCGCCCGTCAGCGCCATTTCCATGGCCTTGGCGTAGCCGACCCGAGAAGGCAGTCGAAAAACGCCTCCCGCGGCCGCAAAGAGACCAACTTTGACCTCGCGGATGCCGATCTTGGCGTCGCTGGCGGCCACGATCAGATCACAGGTAAGCATGACCTCACAACCACCCGCTAGGGCAAAACCATTGACCGCTGCAATAAGAGGCTTCTCCGCTCCAGATCGCACGAACTTGTTCAGCGGACCGATGTCTTCGCCTCGAGCAAAAGCCTTCAGGTCCATGCCGGCGCAAAAGGCCCGACCAGTGCCGGTAATCACACCCGCTACCAATGAATTGTCCGTATCGAGCTCTTGGATAGCCGTCCACAGTCCATTCGACAGCGCACCGTTGATGGCATTCATGGCCTCTGGTCGATTTAAGGTAATCACCATGACGCCGCCACGGCGCTCAACAATGACTGCTTGTGCTTCGCTCACTATTCTCTCCCTCAGATAATGTTGGGCCTAAGCATCGCATGAAGTGTCGTTCGAGCAAACCGTCGACTCAGTAACGGTTGCTAGCGTGCTGTATTATCGCCGCCAATGACAAAGGGTTCTCAGTAACTGGAACGGATAAAATGGTCACATTGGAAGGCACTATTTACACGCCGCCGGATCAGCTAGAAGCAACTCAGACCGCCCTAGGTGAACATATCGCGCTGACACGGGCCGAAAGTGGCTGCCTGTCCTTTGAGGTTTGGCCTGATCCTGACAATCCACTGGCGTTTCTAGTCAAGGAAGCCTTCATCGATGAGGAGGCCTTTGCAGCTCATCAAGCTCGCACAGGAGCGAGTTATTGGGGCAAGCTGACTCGAGGGTTCGAGCGTGAGTATCAGACCCGCGGTTTTGGTCAGCCTGTGAGCTTAGATGAATCCTTTATGCATCTCGCCTTGAAGCTGGCCGATCGGGCTGCTGACACTGGGGAGGTGCCCGTGGGGGCGGTTCTGATTCGTGACGAGCAGGTGATTGGTGAGGGGTATAATCAATCCGTTAACGGACTTGATCCTACGGCCCATGCCGAGATCGTTGCGCTTCGACAAGCAGCACGATCTCAGGGTAACTATCGATTACCGGCGTCTACCCTTTACGTCACCATCGAGCCTTGCCTGATGTGCGTAGGCGCTTTGATTCATGCCAGAGTCGAGCACGTTGTTTTTGGTGCGCGGGAACCTAAGACCGGTGCTCTTTTAAGCCATCCTTGCTTGGATGCGTATCCTAGTAACCACCGGTTTGAAGTAAAATCAGGGGTGCTAGGCGAGATTTGCGGGCAGCGAATGAGTCGATTCTTTGCGGCCAAGCGTTAAAGATTTAATGCATTGGTTTATGATGGACTGGGTTTTTTACAGCTACAGGCGGGCACCTTGAACGCGAGCTCCGATACCGCGCCACCTTTACTTCTCGATGGCCCAGCAGCCCTGTCTGTTTTCGCGCTCGCTAAGATACAAACCGAAATCCCTTCGGTGGTTTACGCCGAATTTGTCCACGTGCTGCAGCTGCGGGACGAACTGAGCCAGTATGAGTCCAGGCAGGTACACCAGCTTCTCACCTACGGACCGACTCTTGAACTACCCCCAAAGCAGGGTAAACGGCTGACGACTGTATTGCCGCGTAGCGGAACCATTTCGCCATGGTCGAGTAAGGCCAGCGATATATTTGCTCGCTGTGGATTGCACCGCGTGGCGCGAGTTGAACGCGGTCTGCGCTGGTTTGTTACTGAAGACGCTGATCCCGTGAGTATCGATTTTGATCTCTTGTATGATCGCATGACCGAGCAGTGCTGGGCCGAGGAGGAACTGCGATCATGGTTCGATCAGGCTGAGCCACGGCCTGTGGAGCATGTGCCACTGGTGAGTGTGGGTTTGTCCGCGCTGCATGAAGCGAACCTTCGCTTGGGGTTGGCGCTGTCGGATGATGAGTTTGAATACCTACAAACCGCGTATCAAAACCTGCAGCGCGATCCGACAGATGTAGAGCTGATGATGTTTGCTCAAGCGAACTCGGAGCATTGTCGGCACAAGATATTTAACGCCGACTGGGTTGTGAACCAGGAGCCTCAAACCGCCTCTCTGCTCGGCATGATCCGCAATACCCATCGTCAAATTAATGGGGAGGGCATTCTCAGTGCCTACAGCGACAATGCCGCAGTGATTGAAGGGCCGCGGATCGATCGGTTGTGGGTTGATCCTGGATCTAAGCATTACACGCTGACCTCGGAGCCGGCCCACATTCTGATGAAGGTGGAAACGCATAACCACCCGACGGCGATAGCCCCCTTTGCAGGTGCCGCCACGGGGGCTGGCGGCGAGATTCGTGATGAGGGCGCCGTGGGCCGTGGTTCCAAGCCCAAGGCAGGACTCACGGGTTTTACCACTTCGCACTTGAACTTACCCGAGTTGCCCCAGCCTTGGGAGCTTAAAACCGGCAAACCCGATCATATGGTTTCGGCACTGGATATTATGCTAGAGGGGCCAATTGGTGCAGCTAGCTTTAATAATGAATTTGGCCGGCCTGCTATTAATGGATACTTCCGCACCTTTGAATATCAGGCCGACCCTAGCGAGCCTGTTCGCGGGTACCACAAACCCGTAATGATCGCCGGCGGTGTTGGCAGTGTCCGAGATGCCCATGTGCATGCTGTAGGTTTTCCTGAGGGTACCGCGCTGGTGGTGTTGGGCGGTCCAGCGATGCTTATAGGTCTGGGTGGCGGTGCAGCCTCAAGTATGGCGTCTGGCAGTAGTTCCACGGATTTAGATTTTGCGTCTGTGCAGCGCGGCAATCCAGAAATGGAGAGACGCTGTCAGGAAGTGATTGATCAGTGCTGCGCCATGGACGAGGCCAACCCCATTTTTTTGATTCACGATGTGGGTGCAGGTGGTCTGTCCAATGCGCTGCCTGAGCTCATCCACGATGCAAACACCGGCGGTCAAATTCAGCTGCGCGATGTCTTAAGCGCTGACTCAGGCATGAGTCCCCTGGAAATTTGGTGCAACGAAGCTCAGGAACGATACGTGCTGGGTATCGCCGCAGACCAGCTGGCGGCTTTCGAGGCGATTTGCGCGAGAGAGCGATGTCCCTATACCGTGGTCGGCCATTCCAGAGCTGGTGATCAACTACAGGTAGCGGATCGACATTTCGATAACGCTCCGGTTGATCTGCCGCTCAATGTATTGCTCGGCAAGCCTCCGAAAATGACCCGCCAGTTTGAACGGTCAGTGATTCCGCAAAGTGCCTTGAACCTCGATGACATCGAGTTAACCGAGGCCATCGATCGGGTGCTGCAGTTTCCCGCAGTCGCCAGCAAACAATTCTTGATCACGATTGGTGATCGCAGCATCACAGGCATGGTCGCGACCCAGCCAATGATTGGCCCTTGGCAGGTGCCGGTAGCCGATGCGGCGGTAACCTTGGCAGGTTACCAAACCTACGCAGGAGAAGCGTTCGCCATGGGAGAACGTAGTCCGTTAGCCCTAATTGATCCCAAGGCGGCTGCGCGTATTGCGGTTGCAGAATCTCTCACCAATATTGTGAGCGCCGATATCGAGTCCCTCTCTCGAGTCGTGTTGTCAGCAAATTGGATGGCGGCGGCAGGGAGCAACACGGAGGAGCAGGCGCTCTTTGATGCTGTTTCCGCCGTAGGAGAGGAGTTTTGTCCCGCGCTAGGGATCGCCATACCTGTCGGTAAGGACTCTCTGTCCATGCAAACCCGATGGCAAGAAGGCGATGCTTCGAAAGCTGTGGTGTCACCGTTGACCCTTATCGTCTCAAGCTTCGCACCGGTTGAAGATGCTCGTCTGACGGCGACCCCCGAGCTTCAGGTGTGTGATGACAGCGTGCTTGTATTGCTGCATCTGGGTAGCGAGCGTCTAGGTGGCAGTGCGTTAGCCCAGGTTTATTCTCAGCTGGGCGATCAAAGCCCCGACGTCGAAGACCCTCAGGCGCTTAAGACAATGCTTAACCTTCTGATCGATTGGAAGCGGCAGGGCAAGATACTAGCCATGCACGATCGCTCAGACGGCGGCTTGTTGACCACCATGCTCGAAATGTCGTTTGCGGCGCGCACGGGCATCAACATAGAGCTCGCCGACGAGGCTTGCCTGCTGCCTGCGCTGTTTAATGAGGAAATTGGCGTCGTGCTGCAAATCGCCGCCGCGGATCTTTCGAAGCTCATGGCCATTCCCTCGGTGAAGGCCACTGTAGTTGGCTCGGTGCGCACTGATGATCAAGTTTTCATCCGCCAGGCAGATGAGGTTTTGTTCGCAGCGACCAGAGGCAAGCTGCAGCAGCAGTGGGCACGAACCAGTTATACGATGCAGCGCCGACGCGACTCTGCCGCCTGTGCGGATGAGGAATTTGCATCGCTTGTTTTAACGCGAGATGAGAATCCTGGCCTGAGTGCGCGGCTGACCTTTGATCCTTCTCAAGCGCCCGCTGTGATCAGCGCCGGGTCGCCTACTATTGCCATCCTGCGTGAGCAGGGCGTTAACGGGCAGTTCGAAATGGCCGCAGCCTTTACCGCGGCGGGCTTCGACTGCGTGGATCTGCATATGTCGGATCTGTCTTCTGGCGCCCGACACCTATCCCAGTTTCAGGCCTTCGCGGCATGTG
>JAYYHB010000316.1:0-3015 GCA_036157095.1 Pseudomonadota bacterium | reverse complement strand
GGACGTACCCGCACCCGCGTCTCGCCAATAGGTTTGCGGCGAGCCCCTGGCTGAACCCGATTGTCTTCGACTAACGCCATTGGCGCGCTGCTGGGCTTAGCAACATTTGCCGGAGCACTGATGGGCTTGCTTTGTTCCTCATTAGCGTTGCTGGTTGGTCGGGCCTTCCAGTCTGAAAAACACTCCTCGGCCGATAACCCTGGTGTGTTTGCGCCCATTCAATTTTCAGCGACCTATCAGCATGTAGGGGCCATGATTGCCGGAGCTGTCGCGCTTGCGGCCCTCGCCTTTGCCCTCGGCCCAAGTTTGCAGCTTTTACTCGCATCGGTTTTTGCGCTGTCTTTGCTAACCCTCGCCCTAATCGACGCCCGCCTATACGTGCTGCCCGACCAGATAACACTTCCTCTTATGTGGCTGGGTCTTCTCATCAACACCCGAGAGTACTTCGCACCAGTTGTTGCTGCTGTACTCGGCGCCGTTATCGGCTACTTATCACTCTGGACAATCTACTGGCTATTCAAGCTGCTGCGTAACAAAGAGGGTATGGGTTACGGCGATTTCAAGTTATCGGCAGCTATCGGCGCCTGGTTAGGTTGGCAGGCACTGCCCAGCGTCGTCCTAGTCGCCGCCTTAACAGCACTTAGTACCGCTGCCGTGCTCCTGCTCGCGGGCCGGTTTAGGATTGAACAGCCGATGCCTTTCGGTCCTTTCTTGGCGTTTGCCGGCCTCATGACAATGTGTCTAGATCAACCTTCCATCCTGTGGATGAGCAGAGTGCTTTAACAATACAGCGGGTGGTGAAGGAGGTCCTCAGACAGGCTTACGCCACCAGTGAATTGCCAACGTTTGAGAATACACCTCCCCCAGATTCCGTCGCTGACAACATATTTTTATCCGCCACAGCCATTTTGTTCTCAGATGCCTCTAAAAAATCCAAGTCGGAAAAATTTGGCCACCCTGCTGTCGGTGCTCAGCAGAGGGCTGAACAATTAAGCCTTATCAAATCCTAATTCCTGAACGTAACGGTATCCTCTAGCGATGCTCTGTCAGTGTGTGCCTCATTGACCTTCATCGAAGTATCTTCATAGCCGAAGCTGATGCCAAAGAGGACTTTTACCTCATCGCCTAGCCCGAAGGCCTCTCGTACTAAATCCGGATGATGGCCCATAGTTCCCTGGGCACAACTTGCCAATCCGTTCGCGGTCATTGCGAGCATCAGGGTTTGAGCGTACATACCAACATCCCAAGCACTGCCGAGACCAAAGCCCTCATCCATGCACAAAAACGCCACATGGGGAGCATCGAAAAGTTCGAAATTGCGGAAGCTTGCAGAAGCTCTAGCCGGCTTATCGTCCCATTCGATATCCATGGCTCGATACAAAACGGCTGCACATTCGCGTCGTCGATCTTTGTATACCTGCCCAATATTTCGTTTGGGCTCCTTATGGTCTTGGTTCGGCGGCACTTTAGACTGCACCCGCCCCATCATTTGAGCGCGGAGCTGATCACGTAGCGAACCAGAGGCCACGTAGGTTTGCCATGGCTGCATGTTGGTCCCTGAGGGAGACCAGCGTGCAATATCAAAAATCTTGTTAAGTACGTCTTGCGGTACAGGTTGGTTAAGAAAACCGCGAACAGAACGTCGAGATCTGACGGCCTCCTCTAAGGACATTTGCGACATATTGCTTCCAAAAAACGACCAATACTCAAGGCACATCATTGACATAACATCACGGTACCCAAGCTGAGAAGGTTAACATTCTTTGCGGCTTTCTCTCACGATTCAGGATTTTTGATATGTCGGCAATGAACAAACCCATACGCTGGGGAATTCTTGGCACTGGGCTCATCGCGGCCGAGTTTGCAAAGGCAATGCACCACGTGCGCGATGCCGAGCTGTTGAGCGTCGGCTCACGCACGCGATCGAGTGCCAGGGACTTTGCAAATGCCCATGGTATTGCCCACGCCCATGCGAGCTACGAGGCGCTTGCTGAAGATCCTAATGTCGATGTGGTCTACATCGCCACGCCGCATACACTGCACTTCGAGAACACCCTGCTTTGCCTGCAGGCAGGTAAACATGTGTTGTGCGAAAAACCTTTTGCACTGAATACGGCCCAAGTGACCGATATGGTGATTGCAGCCCGAGAACACAAGCTATTTTTGATGGAGGCGATGTGGATGCGCTTCATACCTCTGATTCGAGATCTGGTGCGACGGCTGGCAGAAAACGAGATCGGTGAGGTCAAAATGCTACAAGCGGATTTCGGTTTTCGCGCACCCCTTGATCCATCCAGTCGTCTTTTCAATCTAGATCTAGGCGGCGGTGCGCTACTGGACGTTGGTATTTACCCGCTTGCCTTTGCAACGCTGCTGCTGGGTGAGCCCGAGGAAATTACCAGCGTTGCGCATAAGACGACCACAGGGGTTGATGAGCAATCGGCCTACCTACTGCGTCACTCCCAGGGCCAAATTAGCGTCTTGGCGTCAGCGTTGCGCACACAAACCTCGATGAGTGCCTCGGTTTATGGCACTCACGGTCATATTCACTTGCCAAAACAGTTTTGGCGGGCCAAGGAGATGATAGTTCAACGCCGAAACAAAGCAGCGGAACCGGTTCACCTACCCTATGACGGGAATGGCTACCAATTCGAAGCCCAGGAGGTGGTGGACTGTTTGCTCGACGGCAAAACCGAAAGCGAAGTCATGCCCTATGCAGACAGTTTGAGTCTGATGCGCGCGATGGACCAAATACGCCAGCAGTGGGGGCTTATTTATCCGGCAGAAAAAAATCACTAACAGCGTCCCTCGAAGAAGCCAACGCAAATAGAACGAAATGATTAGCGTGCTAACATTTCATACCCAAAGCATGCGAAGAGACAAATAACCTCTTCCAATTTACGCACCATTCATGAACATCGTTTTTACCCAAAAAACGCTGGCTCTACGCTTGGTGTGTGCAGTCGCATTCTTTAATTCCACCGCGCGAGTCCTTAAATCTTTCCAACTCTAAGA
>JAYYHB010000315.1:0-4467 GCA_036157095.1 Pseudomonadota bacterium | reverse complement strand
AGCTGGCGGATCAGTTTCCTCGTGGGCAAGATGTGCACCTGCCGGAGTTGACGCACTTTATCGCGATGCAGGACCCTCAGCTGGTGGCTGATTTTATCATTGAAGGGGCCGCTTCTTTATAAGGGAAGAGGGAGGAGAGAGAACCTAAAAGGGAAAAGGAAATAGGAAACGGGGAGATTTATGAAAATCAGTGTAGCCATGGCATTCAACGAGTCCACGGAGCCCGCTTATATCAAAGCGGCAGTGCAGCTAGTGGAGGCAAAGGGAGTGCACGGTCTTTGGGTACCGGAGCATGTGCTGTTCTTCCCCGAATACGCATCAACCTATCCTTATTCTGATGATGGCCGTCTGCCCGGCGACCCTGAGGGACTGCTGGATCCCTTTACGTCTCTCACCTTTGCCGCCGCTCACACTGAGCGCTTGCGGCTCGGTACAGGCATCTGTTTAGTCCCCCAGCGTCAGCCGGTTTATACCGCCAAGATGGTCGCAGATTTGGATTATCTCTCGGGCGGACGAGTAGATTTTGGCGTCGGCATTGGTTGGCTGAAGGAAGAATTTGCCAACCTCGGCATGGACTTTTCATCACGTGGCCCTCGCACCGAAGAGTACCTGCTGGCCATGAAAGCTCTGTGGTCCGATGGAATTGCAGAATTCAGTGGTCAAAGCGTCGAGCTCAAGCCCTGCCACTTCAACCCTAAGCCGGTGCAGCGACCGCATCCACCGATTATTTTTGGCGGAGAGTCTGAAGCTGCCATGCGTCGCGTCGCGCGCCTTGGTGATGGTTGGTATGGATATGACCTCACCCCGGAAGACTTAGCGGAGAGGCTAGACAGCTTAGACGCCGCCTTATCAGGTAGCGGTCGACGTCGCTCCGAACTGCAGGTCATCGTGGGACCGAATCGACATCCCGTCATGCCGGAGACCCTTGCGGCATATGCCGCCATGGGAGCCGACCAGATCGTCGTACCGGTGTTTGCACGCACGCTGGAAAAACTTGAACAGCGCTTAGATGCCTTAATGGCGACGCAAGCGGCGGCGTAGGAACCAAAGGAGCCGCAGCTCGTTAGATGCGGCTAGTCCCGAAGGGCTGCCTGATATTCAGCAATTCTGGCTAGGTGACCATCAACATTGGTTTCGCCTGCGTTGTGGGTGGCGATGGCTAAATGGGTGCAGCCCATGTCTTGCCACGCCTTTGCGTGTTTCAACCATCGCTCAGGTGAGCCACCGGCGTATTGAGCTTGGGCTTGAATGCCGAAGTCATCCATACTTTTACCCTGCTCTTCGCGTCCCTGTTTGATGCGATCACTGCAGGCCTGTGCTTTTTCGTTGGCACCCATCAGGGGTATCCAGCCGTCGCCGAGTTTAGCGCAGCGATCTAGCAGTGCCGGTGCAGAGCCGCCGAACCAAATGGGAATGTCCTTGCTGGGACGGGGTTTGATGCTGGCCTTATCGACACGATGATATTCGCCGTAATAGTCCAATGAGTCTTCGCTCCACAGTCGCCGCATCAGGTCGACTTGCTCGCTTTGGCGTTTGCCTCGATTGCTAAATTCTTCGTTAAGGCCAACGTATTCCACCTCGTTCCAACCTACGCCAATACCCAGTTTGAAACGATTGTTGGAAAGCAGGGCAACTTGGGCCACCTGCTTCGCCGCCAGCACCGTCTGCCGCTGGGGCAGAATCATGATGGTGGTGATCATCTCCAAACGTTCGGTGACGGCGGCGATGAAGGCGAACGTGGTTAGCGGTTCGTGAAAGGCTACGTCTTTGTCGTAGGGGCCGCGGAATCCGCCTTCTCGGTCTGGATCGGCTCCAAGTACGTGGTCATAGATGAGCAAATGCGAGATACCCAGCGCCTCGACCCCTTTGGCGAAGGTCTTGATGTCGTCCGGATTCGTGCCAATCTCGTTATGAGGGAACACTGCCCCTAACTGCATACCCTTCAGATCCATATTCCTCTCCCGTTGTTGCGCGTTCTTTGCCGATGTTCCGTGCCATATTCGTCAACGCATCAGCAAAGCGGTTACTATACCGCCGTCTCTTTGTCAGGGCCTCAATTGATGTCGGATCCGTCAGAAAACAGCGCGTTTTCTTTTGTTGATATGGAGCACCAGATCCTCAATTTGTGGGAGGAAACGGATGCATTCAAACAGTCGCTGGAAAAAACCAAGGGCAAAAAGCCCTTCATTTTTTACGACGGACCGCCGTTTGCCACGGGTCTGCCGCATCACGGCCATCTGGTTGCGAGTACGATAAAGGACATCGTGCCCCGGTATTGGACCATGAAGGGGCGCTACGTTTTGCGGCGTTTTGGCTGGGACTGCCATGGTCTGCCCATAGAACATGAAATCGACAAACAGCTTGGTATGTCGGCCCAGGATGCCGTCGCCAAGCTGGGCGTGGCTGGCTACAACGACGAGTGCCGGGCCATTGTGCAGCGCTACGTGAAGGAATGGCGGCATACGGTGACCCGAATTGGCCGCTGGATCGATTTTGACGACGACTACAAGACCATGGACACCTGGTATATGGAGTCGGTTTGGTGGGTCTTTAAGCAGCTTTGGGAAAAAGGCCTGATTTATCAGGGCGTAAAGGTCGTGCCGCTATCAACAGCATTGGGTACACCCCTGGCGAATTTTGAGGCCACCTCTAACTATCAAGACGTGCAGGATCCTGCAGTAACGGTGCTGCTTAAGCTCAAAGAAGAAAATGCGCATCTTGCGATTTGGACCACGACCCCATGGACGCTTCCTTCTAACTTGGCGGTCTGTGTGGGCGGGAACATTGACTATCAGCTGGTGCAGGACGGTGAGCGTCGAATTTATCTGGCGAAGGAACGCGTTAGTCATTATCTGGGTGATAACCCTGAAGTGATAAAGGAAGTAAAGGGCAGCGAGCTTGTGGGCCGTGCTTATGAACCGATTTTTCCCTACTTTGCTGATCAGGTGGAGCTTGGTGCCTTTGTGGTGGTGAGCGATGACTATGTCACGACGGATAGCGGCACGGGGTTAGTGCACCAAGCCCCGGCTTTCGGCGAAGACGATAACCGGGTGCTAAAGGCCTACGGCATTGAGGCCTTGGTCTGTCCGGTTTCCCTCACGGGTGAGTTTACTGACGAGGTGCCAGATTTTGCGGGCCAGCACGTCAAAGAGGCCGATAAGGGCATTATCGCGGCGCTAAAAAGCGCAGGAAGTTTGTACAAACAGGAAGTGATCCAGCACAGCTATCCATACTGCTATCGATCTAATACGCCTCTCATTTATCGGGCGATCCCCTCATGGTATGTGCGCGTAACATCGATCAAGGACAAGCTGCTTGAGGCGAACGCCCAGATTAATTGGGTGCCAGAACACATTAAGGATGGTCGCTTCGGCAATTGGCTTGACGGCGCCATCGACTGGGCGGTGTCGCGCAACCGCGTTTGGGGCACGCCGCTGCCGGTTTGGATCAATGACGTGACCGGCACCGCTCTCTGCGTGGGCTCGGTGGAAGAATTGGAGCGGCTGAGCGGTGTGCGAGTTACCGACTTACACCGAGAGCATGTGGATGCCGTGACGTTCAGTGTTGACGGCGAAGAAGGGACCTATCAGCGCATCGAAGAGGTGCTCGACTGCTGGTTTGAGTCCGGCTCCATGCCCTATGCGCAGCTGCATTATCCCTTCGAGAATGAAGACGTCTTTGCGGCAGGTTTCCCTGCTGAATTCATCGCGGAGGGGTTGGATCAAACCCGCGGCTGGTTTTATACCCTGACGGTGCTTGGGGCCGCCCTCTTCGACAAACCAGCGTTTCGCAACGTCATCGTCAACGGCATGGTGATGGCGGAAGACGGCAAAAAAATGTCGAAGAGCCTGCGCAACTACACGCCCCCCGACGAGCTGATGGAGGCTTACGGAGCGGATGCCCTGCGCCTGTATTCGATCAATTCGGGCCTGGTGAAGGGTGAAGAGCAGCGCTTCGCAGACTCTGGCGTGAAAGACATGGTGCGTCGCGCGTTACTGCCCTGGTACAACGCGTTTTCCTTTTTGAAAACCTACGCGGCGATCGATAACTGGTCACCAGACAAGGGGCAGCTGGTCGGGGATAATGTGCTCGACCAATGGCTGTTGTCTCGGCTGCAGACTCTCAAGATCAATGTCGCAAGAGAGATGGAAGCCTACCGGCTGTATAACGTTGTGCCCCAGCTTTTTGGTTTTATCGAAGACCTGACCAATTGGTACATCCGTCTCAATCGCGGACGTTTTTTGGGCGAGGACATCACCCCGAACAAGATTGCCGCCTACAGTACCCTTTATGAGGTGCTGCTTGAGCTGTCAAAGCTTATGGCACCCTTTGCACCGTTTTTGTCTGAGCACCTGTATCAGCAGCTGGAGGCCTTGG
The DNA here is from genome assembly GCA_036157095.1 of Pseudomonadota bacterium. GTDB lineage: Bacteria > Pseudomonadota > Gammaproteobacteria > Pseudomonadales > Azotimanducaceae > UBA4421. The sequence goes on along the minus strand of JAYYHB010000315.1, from coordinate 90 downwards.
CGGATCGTCCGGCCTCACCTAGCTCTGTACACCTGTGCGACTACCCGCTGCCCGAGGCAGAACTTATACAGCCAAACCTTGAAACTGCTG
>JAYYHB010000314.1:0-2548 GCA_036157095.1 Pseudomonadota bacterium | reverse complement strand
ACATAGAGCATCATGCGATCTTTCGGATCGCCGAATGATCCGACTGGCCGTTCTGGCATCTCATGAAGGTTCCACACTACAAGCTCTGATCGACGCCTGCGCAGCCCAATCTCTGGATGCCGAGGTTGTGCTCGTGGTCAGCAATAACAGCAAGTCCGGTTCGCTGCGCCGAGCAGCCGCAGCAAATATAGACACTCGGCATATCAGCACCAAGACTCACGGCAGTGAGGACGCCGCGAATCATGCCATCGCCAACGCTCTCGCCGATGCCGAGGTGGATTGGGTACTGCTGCTGGGCTATATGAAAAAGATGGACGAGGCGATTTTGGGTCGGTTTTCGGGGCGTATTATCAACACCCATCCGGCCCTCCTACCGAACTTTAGTGGCCAAGGCTTTTTTGGGCGCAAGGTGCACGAAGCCGTACACGCCGCTGGCGTTAGCATGACCGGCGCAACCCTGCACCTCGTGGGTTGCGAGTACGATACTGGCCCAGTCATTGCGCAAATTCAGGTGCCGGTGCTACCCGGTGATAATGTGGATGACATAGAACAGCGGGTCAAAACCGCTGAACGCAAACTGTTGGTAGACACTCTGCAAAGGATCTGTCTGGGCGGCCTCGACAGCCTCTAGCTCCCCTTTAGCAGTGCCATCGCCTGGGTGTGCAATGCCGGTGTCGCCGATGCCAGCACCGTGCCACCCATGCTTGGATTGCCGCCGTCCCAGCTCGTAATGACACCACCCGCACCTTTCACGATAGGGATCAGCGCCTGAATATCGTAAGGTTTCAGCCGCGCTTCAACGCCCAGGTCCAGCGATCCCATGGCCAACATTCCGAAGAGGTAGCAGTCGCCGCCCATTTTAGTGAGTTTGCTCGCGCGGCTCAGCCGCTGGAATTGCTCTCGCTGCTGCACCGCCAGCCATTCGATTCCCGTTGTGGAGAGGCTGGCAGTCGCGACATTTTCACAGTGGCTTGTCGTCAGGGTCTGACGTTTTCCGCCACGTTCAAGCCATGCAGAAGCGCCATCGCCGCTGAACAATTCGTCGGTATAGGGCTGATACATGGCGCCAACAACTGGTGATTCGCCATCGAATAGGGCTAACAACACACCCCAGTGCAGCATGCCCGTCATGAATGCCCGGGTGCCGTCAATGGGATCTATGACCCAGGTCAGCCCATTGCCGGCATTAAAGCCATCCTCCTCGCCGAATATGCCATGTTCTGGATAGACGAGTTTAATGACTTCGCGAATGGCTCGCTCTCCGGCCTGATCTGCCAAGGTCACAGGATCAAAGCCACCGTTGTCGAGCTTGTTGGTAACCTGAACGCCGGATCGAAAGTGGGGCAATATCACCCGACCCGCAGCGCGCACAGCCGAGCACGCGAACTGCAGATATTCATCGCGCTGATCATCGGATATTGCAACTGGTGGAGTGTGACCAAATTCCGCTGACATATAGGGATCTCCTTTGGACATCTCAGTCTAACACCGGCCTGCCGGTTGTCGCGCAGACCATTATGCCCACATATCAGGCAGCCTTTTCATTAGCCCAATTTTTAATCCACCGGGGAGCCTAACCTGCAGCAAGATGGCCAGATGAGATGTTCTCATAGTCAACCAAGAGTGAACTTGCCAAACAGATTTCATCTCTCTTGGACGCTTTTGCGTGACATAATCCCGCCAAATGTCCACACACGATCTCACCCAAGGCCGAGTTTCAGGCTCCTTGGCGCGTTTGACTGCGCCAATGGTGGCCGGCGTGTCGTCTAGCATTTTGGTTCAGATGCTGGAACTGGGCTTTATCGGGCAGCTCAGCACCGCCCATGTGGCGGCCATTGCTTTCACCTTCCCCATGGTTATGGTGCTAACCAGTATTGCCTTGGGCATTAGCATTGGTACGTCTTCGGTGATCGCCCGGAGTGTGGGCAACCGGCAAATAGCGGCAGAAACAGACGTCGCCCAAGACCACGGCGAGGACGAAGTCGCCAGGTTAGGTACCCATAGCCTGATCTTGGTTTTCACCCTGATGATCGTCATCTCTGGTTTATGCTGGCTCGCTATAGACCCCCTATTTCTGGCCATGGGTGCATCACCCGAATTGCTGCCCTTGATTCACTCGTACTTGGATATCTACCTGCCGGGTACCGTTTTGTTTACCACCACCATGATCTGCGGCAGCGTCATGCGCGCCAGCGGCAGCGCCAACATTCCCGGCGCGATTATGACCATTGGTGCCTTAGTCAATTTGATTTTGGATCCGATATTCATTTTCGGCTGGTTCGGTCTACCCGCTATGGAGCTTGCGGGCGCTGCCGCGGCCATGACATTGACTCGATTAGGCACTCTGGTGATATCTCTTTGGTACATAAATGCCGATAACCTCGTGCTACGGCAGGGGCATTTCTCAGGCTGGCTTTGCTCGGCCAAACGCATCCTGCACGTGGGTCTGCCGGCCGTAGCAACGAATCTTATAGGACCTGTGACGGCCGCTTACATTACCTTCTTAATTGCCGACTACGGCGAAGCAGCTGTGGCAGGATTTGGCGTC
>JAYYHB010000313.1:0-3918 GCA_036157095.1 Pseudomonadota bacterium | reverse complement strand
TTGCGCGGCTACTGTTGTGGCCGGTGCTGCCAAATGGCGCTCGTTCTATGCTGTAGCTCATCCCATGATCTCCGTAACTTATGCGCTACTATACGCTTATGGATATTGGTCAATCATCCTTCACTGTGTGGACTGCAAGCAAGCTTTGGTTGCAGATGGGTAGGGGCGTCTGTGGCACAGTAGTGCAAGCGCGCACAACTCCTTTGGAGGCATGGCAACCATGAGCGCTGTGGTGTGCTGGAACTGCGGCCGTGATCTGGCGGATATTCCACGCCCAATTAGCCGTCACAATAATTGCCCCGCCTGCTTTAGCGATCTGCATTGTTGCCGTATGTGCAAACACTTTTTGCCGGAACGAGTAGGTGTGTGTGCCGAGGATCGCGCCGATCCGCCGGTTGAAAAAGAAAACGCCAACTTTTGCAGCTTTTTTATTCCCGTCAGCGACGCCTTTAATCCCAACAAAAAGTCCAAGGGTGATGCCGCAAAAGACGCACTGGCCGACCTATTCGGCAAGGCGCCCAACACGGACAGCGAAGACAGCGACCCCGAGCCAACAGACACGCCCACAACAGACCCCACCCTCGACGCACTCAACGCACTGTTCAAGCCGAAAAAATAGTTACGCTCAGCGATTGACTAAAATCGTCATTTGGCTAACTATTTTCATCATTACTAACGGGAGAGCAGAGTCATGGCATCGGCTACCTTAAACAATGTACTCAAAGTCTTCAGCGCCAAACCTACTGAACAGGAGCAAAGCGCACTGGCTGAGGAAGTCATGCTCATGACACTGTCGCGTGCTACCGCCGCTGACACCAACATCAAAGAAGTCGAGGTCGACATGGTGCGTAGCGTGCTGGAAAAGCACCTCGGCAAAAACTATTCGTCAGCGGACATACGCATCGCTGCAAATTCAGAAATGTATGAGTTTGCACCATTGCAGGAGTATCTGGCCAGTGCATCAAGTAAAATGCGTAGTACAGACAAAGTACAAACCATCCAAGCCCTGGCTGAAGTGATTAATGTCGACGGCCGCGTCAACGCCATGGAGATCGCCTTCTTTAACGAGGTAGCCACCGCTCTGGCACTGACTCCGGCACAAATTATGGGCTTGGTTGAATAACTCTAAGCCACCCCATTCTGCACTAGATCTTCTCTTGGCCGGTTATTTCTGGCTTACAGGCCTGTTCACGGAGGTGGTGCCGATGGGGTCGCTTCAACATCAAGGCTCGCGGCATGAAAGTCGTTATTAGCTACGCCGAAAAATCTATGGGCAATATGGCCCTGCGCTAGGCAATACGATCCAAGATAGGCAGCAAATACCGCTTAAACGCTTCGGGATTTTCCGACATAGGAAAGTGACCCACACCCTTCATTTCAGCCCAGGTAGACCCCTTGATCGCATCACTCGCCGCCTTCCCCAACTCAGACTTACCGCTGTAGTCATACTCTCCTGAAAGAATGTGCACACCGACCTGGTTGGTATCAATCTCATGGGCTTGATCGCTAAGGTCATAGTCCTTCACGTAATAATACAAATCTCCAATAAACGCTGGTGGCCAACCACTGGCGTAAACAAAGGACGTTTCTTTGCGGTATGCCTTAGGCGAGGTCGGTGACATCAAACCATCCATCAAGCGCGCTTTGTATTCGTTACTGATTTGTGGGTGCCACAAATCACCCAGCGCCTCCAAGGAGCCGCCGATGCTCAAAGCGCCTTCCACAGAAATCACAGCGCGAAAAACATCAGGATGTCGGAGGGCCAGATCCAGAGCCAACAGACCGCCTACGGAACAACCCATAAAAATTGGCTCGTCTAACTGCAAAACTTCCGCCAGCTTCACCGGTATGCTGCGCAGGAACTCACCCTCCAGGTTATAGGTTTGCTCCCACCAGTCTTTCTCCACCGGCGGAATCGACTTGCCATGACAGGGTAAATCGTAGGCTATCAGGCGAAAGCGACTGGTGATCTCGGGCATCTCAAATAAGTGACGCCATTGACTGCCATGACAGCCAGCCGTGTGTTGCATCAGTACAGGAATACCTTCGCCGGCCTCTTCAAAATAAATGCGATGATCAAATCCATTTAGATCAAGGTGTACATATCGACCTACCGGCATATCAATCTGTCCGTGGGCAGACACGTCACCTGCGCGCAGCGGATAGTCTTCTCCTTTGGGACGTAACAACTCGACGGCCCGCATAATCGCTGGGTAGTACTGCGCATGTACAACAGAGTTTTCAGCCCGCTCAAATCTCAGACCACCACCCGCACTGACATTAGCCATGAGGTCGTTGTGAAACCTTGCCGGCGTTGCCCGCAACATTTCTTGCCAAACCTCAGCGTTGCCGGAGTACTTCACAACACCAGAGCCCGTCGCCACACCGGCCTGTGCTTGGCCGTCGACAATGGTCAGCCCCAACTCTTCTCCATCGATCTCCAAGGTGATGCCTCCCTGCCAATGCCGTGCTGCCGCAGCGAACTCGCCGTCCTCGTTGCATTGTTGTGCCCAGTTATCAATATCTACCTTAATACCCATAGCTTTCCCCTAAGACAATTTATACATCGCGCGTGCTGTACTTTTAGAACGAGCACAACATAGCTCGATGCTGTTTCCCTGCTTTACGAACAAGAGTATGCCCGCCTTGGTCCGCAATCCAGCGTGATCGAGCTGCCCAAGGAAAACACATCCTGTCCGATGTGCTACCGCCAAAAAACAATTTAACACTCAAGATAGCACCCCAAATCAGGTAGCAACTGGAATCCAACCTCATGCCGCGAGTAATCCTGCAAATGTGTCGTGCCTGACCTATAATGCGCCGCTCAATGCAGCGCCTGTTCGGCGTTACGCACCCGGTTGAAGGAAAGGAGAGACATAACCGTGCTTGAAGCCTATCGAGCTCATGTCAGTGAGCGTGCAGAACTTGGAATACCCCCCAAAGCATTGGATCCGGCCTGGACTGCCGACCTCGTTGAATTGCTTAAGGCCCCACCCGCAGGCGAAGAGGCCTTTTTACTCGACCTGATCGCCAATCGCGTACCCCCAGGCGTCGACGAAGCGGCTTATGTGAAGGCGAGCTTTCTGTCGGCCATTGTCAACGGCGATGTTTCTTCACCCATTATTGATCGAGCGACAGCAGTAGAGCTGCTGGGCAATATGCACGGCGGCTACAATGTTGAGACGCTGGTCAAACTGCTAGACGACGATGAACTGGCCGCAGCGGCAGCTACAGAACTGAAGTCGACCACACTGGTTTTTGATGCCTTTTATGATGTGGCCGCGAAGGCTGATGCGGGCAATGAGCACGCTAAAGCGGTTTTGCAATCCTGGGCTGATGCCGAATGGTTCACTACCAACGATGCGGTGCCTGAGAGCATTAAAGCGGTTGTGTTTAAAGTGACCGGCGAAACCAACACCGACGACCTCTCACCTGCTCAAGACGCTTGGTCGCGCCCCGACATACCATTGCATGCCCGCGCCATGTACAAAATGACTCGGGAAGGTTTAGAACCAGAGGAACACGGCAGTGTAGGCCCAATGGCGCAGATCGAGGCCATGCGCGACCACGAATTGCCTGTGGCCTTTGTCGGCGATGTCATGGGCACAGGGTCATCTCGTAAGTCCGCCACCAACTCTGTGCTGTGGTTTTTCGGTGAGGACATTCCCGGAGTGCCGAATAAGCGGTCTGGCGGAATTTGTATCGGCAACAAAGTTGCGCCGATCTTTTTCAACACCATGGAGGATGCCGGAGCGCTGGTATTTGAAGCCCCGGTTGAGAAGCTCAACTTCGGCGACGTGATCGAAATCCGTCCTTACGAAGGCAAAATTCTTAGCGAAGCTGGTGAGGTGCTTTCCGAGTTCGAGCACAAGTCCGACGTGATTCTCGACGAAGTACAGGCAGACGGTCGAATCAACC
>JAYYHB010000312.1:0-3378 GCA_036157095.1 Pseudomonadota bacterium | reverse complement strand
GCAGCGGGTCACTCAGTACCGGCACCAAAGCCTGCAAGCTCCCTGTTCCTGTAGCCGATAGCCCGCGTAACGCACCAAGCCGCACCAGGGGATCAGCATCCTGCAGGCCATGGCGCAATGATTCGATGCGGGATTGAACCTGGCCTTGGCTTTGCCCTTGACCGGCATACCGACCCAGCAAGCTGAGGCCAGTAGCGCGAACGATGCCGGGCAGTTGCTCGTTGGAGACTACATTCATCAGCGGCGCGCGCGCACTCTGCTCTCCACGACGAGCAGCATCCAAAGCGTAGGCAAAGTGATCGTTTGATTTAGCGCCAAACCGGGTTGCCAGTTGTTGACTGGCCCAGTCCCTACTGCGACCCTCGTGACAACCATTACAGGCGTTAGGCACCCCCAACGCACCGGAGAGATCCGGTCGCGGTAAACGAAAGCTGTGGTCTCGCCGATCATCGATGCCCATATAGACGCGCGCGGTCATATGGCAATCCACACAGGCCGACCCTGAACCCACGACCCCTGCGACGTTACCCGCTGCTGCATTAGATGCATGAAAATGGTGCTCAGGCGAATCGTAGACTTTGGGCTGCAGGCCCGGAAAACGGCTGCTGCCACCAGGACTGTGACAGGCAGTACACACGTCATTGTCCTCATGCAGCAGACGGGCCGAATGGGGCGCATGACAATCGCCACAGGTAACGCCGGCATGATGCATCTTGCTCTGCACAAAGGAGCCATAGACAAATACCTCATCCAAAATCTGGCCATCGGCGAAGTAAAGGCCCTCGTCTAATAGCGAAGGTACGTAGTGATCGAGCAGACGAGACCCGGGCGTGAATCCTTCTGCCACCTGACTGCGCCGGCTATGGCATGAGGCGCAAACATCCATGCGGGTTTTAGGGTCTCGCAGCCCGACCAAACTGAACTGAGAAGGATTTTCGCTATGGTCCGAGCCAGGCCCATGACACGCCTCGCAACCCACACTAACTTCAGCAAACTGGGTAGCAAAGCTATTCGACGCCTCATCAAAGCCTTTTGTCACAGCTGTAGAATGACAATCAGCGCACATATGATTCCAATTCTGGCCCGACGCCGTCCAATGCAGCACATCGGCCGGCTGCTTAATGGTTTCTACCTGCAGGTGATACCACCCTCGACCGCCCTCTCGCGTATCCCAAACTACTGGCAATGCCTGTAATCGCCCGTCACCCACGTCTGTCAAATACTGCTGAAGTGGCGCCGTGCCAAACGTGTAAGCAACCCGAAATGACTGAAGCTCGGCATCTGCGCCGTCTAAACGCATAGCAAAATGATCATCTTTCTGACTAAACCCAATGCGCTGACCGCCCAGCGCCAGATCGGGTCCTGAAAATTCTCCCTTCACTGTACCAGGAGTCGGATGCGCCATGGCCTGACCATGATGAGACTGCCGCCACTGCGCGAATGCATCGCGATGGCATTGCCCGCAGGTTTGCGAGCCTGCATAGGTTCCAGTAGAAATTTCAGCGGGGTGACTTTCCCGATACGCAGAAGCTCCCTCAGCGATTAAGGCATAAGGAGTCGAGGGCTCGCTGTTAGACGTTTCACACTCCAGCGGTTGGTTACGAACCTGATCCGGCGAGCCAGAGGAATCCGCGGAGCCACTGAACAAGGCAATGAATAGGACGGTGACCGAAATGATGTTTTGCTTAGCGTGGCGTGCGGTGTCTGAGAAAACACCCCCAACTACTCGGTTCGCGCAATTTCCGGCCTTAATTGCCGTAGTGCGCGGCCAGCGCGGCAATGTCTTCATTGCTCAGGTTTTCAGCTTGCAGCGACATGATTGCGTTTTTGCGTGATCCATCTCGATAGGCGACCAACTGCTTGCGCAGGTATTTTTCCCACTGCCCGTTCAAGTTCGGATACATGGGCGCTATTGCCTTGCCGCTTGTGCCGTGACAGGCAACACAGCCTTTTTCGACAGCCAAGGCCTCACCATCAATTTTTGCACCACCACAGGCAGTCAGGAGCGCAATACTCGCAATTGCCGCAGGTCTGACAATAAGATTCTTAATATTCATGTCGTCCCCCTAGTTCGCTTGCTTGCTGAAGTAGTCGGCCAAAAGATCGATCTCTTCGTCTGTCAACAAAACAGCTTGGGCATTCATCTGGTTGCCCGGCTCTTCTTCTGCACGAAAGTACTTGAGTCGACTCACTAGATAAGGCGCGTTTTGCCCCGCCAAATTCGGATATCGGGAGGCATTCGATTTACCTTCGTACCCATGACAAGTGACACAGTGATGTTTGAAAGCCGTCTTTTCGCCTTCATCTGCTGCGAATGAGGTTGGACTGAGCACTATTCCAACTCCTACGACGCAGACGCTTGCAGCAACTCGAAGATCGAGAACTTTACTGAGCATTTCGCGTTTTCCTTTACCGCTGATTTTCAATGAGTCTGTCTTAGGATCGGTCACGCTATCCCCCTCTGCGCGTCTGGCTCTTGCCCCGCCTTTGGCGGTGAACCCCTAGCTCACAGCGAATATGTATCTATGCGGGTAATCTACTGGCGTAAGGCCAGGTTCCTCCCCGCGATCTAATCGGTGAAAGCCTTTTTGCTCAAAGTAGCTGGTAGAGAAACGCTCTGCTCGAACAAAAATCCCGGCAAAGCCTCTCTTCCTTGCTTGGCGAGTTAATTCGTCAAGCAGCAACCCTCCTATTCCACTTGCCTGTGATTGTGCGCTGACAAACAGGCCGTGTAGGAGTACCGCTCTGGCCGAGTTTTCACAACCCAAATCGCCCGCACTGACCGAGGTACTACACAGCGATAAAGGCGTGTCCGGCTGCCATGCGGCGATGCCTAAACAAGCGTGCGCTTTATAGCACAGTAGAAACTCAAAATCTTGAAGATCCACCCCCCGATACTGCAGTGGCGCCATGGCCAAACGCTTCAGTCGCAAGGTCGTCGGCCAGCTTTGAATCGACCGTTCGATGACGCTATTCACCTCAGTGAGGTTCACCTGCGTCGGCGCAATGATCGCAAGTGAGGGTTCCGTCGTGGATTGGGTGTTCATTACAATCTGGTCGTTCGATCCTTGTAGAGAGAAGCGCTCGCCTCTGGGGAGGAGGAGGGGGGAGAGGCGAGCGCTTGAGGGACCTTTACTGCAATCCGAATATCAGAAGCGAGGCAACGATTGCGGCTAAACAGGACGAAGATGCCCTTTTGCCGTAGCCATCATGCAGCCGAGCGCATTGGGCTCGCATCCATGCCGACCCCTGTGGCACGGGATGCAGCTCGTGGTGTTTTGCGGGGGATATTTTGTCTACTTTCATACTAGAATGATCGCGACTTGGTGAATCAAAGTCAAAGATAAGCGATCTATTAAATTAGACATTTATTGTATT
>JAYYHB010000311.1:0-3195 GCA_036157095.1 Pseudomonadota bacterium | reverse complement strand
TGCCAACATTCCGGGCAAGCCGCGCATCTTCATGCCCTACGTGGGAGGCGTCGGGGTGTATCGTGAAAAATGCGATGAGGTGGCGCGCAACGGTTACCAGGGCTTCGAGCTGAGCGCCTGAAGGCATTGTCCCGTAAAAAAATCTATTTGATCGCCATATCCACTTGGTTCGCCGCCTTCGGCATGCAGTCGGTGCTATTTGCTTGGCTGGTCACCATAATGCTGCGGGAGCCTGCAGAGCGCGTGGGATTCGCGCAAATGAGCATTTTGCTGCCTGGCATGCTGCTGATTTTGCTCGCGGGTGCCATTGCTGACCGCGTAGGCCTGCGTCGACAGGCGCTATGGTCACAGCTTTTTGCCGCGCTCACGCCGATGCTGCTGATTTACTTCCTGTATTTCGAAGCGCTCTCTTACTCGGTGATTATCATTTATGCCCTACTCATGGGGCTGGCTCAGGCGTTCGTCACGCCTGCGCGGGATGGTCTGCTGAACCACGTGGCAGGCGACAACATTCAGCGCATGGTGGTCCTTGCAAGCCTGTGTCAGTTCGGTTTTCAGATCCTGGGATATACCCTAGCAGGGTTTGCAGACACGGTGGGTGCCATCACCATCCTCAGCATGCAGAGTATTATTCTATTGTTGGGCTGTGGAGCGTTGGTGGCATTGGGAGAGGTTGGTGTGCCAAGGGCCCAGTCGCAGCAGGCGTCGATAATGAAGGATCTGTGGGAGGGAGCTTCTACGGTCGCCAGCGACCCTTTGATGCGGGCAGTAATGATTCAAAATGTTGCTATGGGCGTCTTCTTTATGGGGGCATTCATTGTCGCGTTCCCGCTAGTAGTGCGGGAAATTTATGACGGCACCTCTAGCGATTTAGCATCTCTAAACGCGTTCAATTCGCTCGGTTTGGTCATCACCATTGGGTTATTGCTGCGTATCGGTCATGTTGCGCGAGCCGGTCGCGCACTGTTGCTCTCCCAGTTTATTGGCTCTCTCGTGCTAGCGCTCGCCGGATGGGTGGTGCAACAGTATCTGTTCGTGTTTTGTGTTTTTTTATGGGGGATATGTGGCGGGGTCGCGATGCCTATGTCCAGAACACTGATGCAGCAAACAGCTCCCTCGGCACTGCGCGCACGGGTTATGAGCTTTTACGCGTTTTCGTTTATGGGCGCTGGGCCGTTGGGGGCACTGTGGGCCGGATACCTAGCGGATTCGGTGGGACCGCAAAACGCCATCATGATCTCCGCGGGCTGCATGGCTTTGCTGGCATTGATTATGGGTGTGATCAGCCCGCTTTGGGGTAGTGTGACCGAACAAACCGCGGCCTAGCTATTGTCTGTGGTGGGAGAATCGGAGTTTAAGGACATAAAAAAGGCCAGCGCGTTGCTGGCCTTTTCTGCTCGTAAGAAGGAGCAACTTTTTTAAGAAGGCTGTCCCTCAAAACTTGCAATAGATAACACTGATCACCTCCTTATAAATTGTTTAGGGATCTTGATTATGTCCCAAGAGTCGGCGATTGCAAGGTTCTCAAAGCAATTTTTGCATAAGAAACGCTTGGGCAGCCGCGTATTCTTCATCGTGATGTAGCCATGGATGATCCGAGGGTAGACCGAGGCAATTGACACATAGCCGCCTTAGGCTAGAATGCGTGGCCCAGTCTCAAAAGCGTCAAATAGCGCGTAAGCAAAGCGGGAATAGCTCAGTTGGTAGAGCACCACCTTGCCAAGGTGGAAGTCGCGAGTTCGAGTCTCGTTTCCCGCTCCAATCGCCTTATCGGTGCGTCTTTAAGTTCAGCCTGAGTAGCCTTCGCTACCGCCGTAACAGAGAGAAACGAGACAGCCGTTTGTATTCGTAGAAAACATCAATGTGCCCCTGATTCTCCTTGACTATCAGTCGCCCGGGTCTGTTGGATTCTAAGTCAAGGGCGGCGAGGTGAGTTGATGGCGCGAGTTCGTCGATCGTTCAATTCCCGTGGCGTCGCTGACCCTGAGTAAGAAGGGAAACAATTGATCGAGTCAAAATCCGCCAGAAAAAGCTGCAGCGCCTGATTCTATCTGTTCGATTGAGGCTTTGTGGTCTAGCATCTCGCCATGAAATTTAATACCGACGATACCCGAATCACCGGCATGGCCGAGATGCGCGATGCGCAGGCGTTGCTGGATGAAATTCCACTATCCGAGCAAGGCTCTTCCTTCGTATTCAATACGCGCAAGGCTTGCTCTGAAGTCATCAGCGGCACAGACCGAAGGTTACTTGTAGTGGTAGGGCCCTGTTCGATTCACGACCCTGTGGCTGCCATAGAGTATGCAGAAAAGCTCGCCGGTGTGGCTGAGCAATGGCGTAATGAGTTACTGATCCTGATGCGCGTTTACTTTGAAAAACCTCGCACGACAGTGGGATGGAAAGGCCTAATCAATGACCCGCATTTGAACGACAGCTTCGATATCAATACTGGGTTGGCAACCGCGAGGCGACTGTTACGGGACATTACGGAAATGGGTCTGGGTTCTGGTACAGAGTATCTCGACCCCATTACGCCCCAATACATCGGCGACTTAGTATGCTGGAGCGCAATTGGTGCCCGCACTACCGAAAGCCAAATTCACCGGCAGCTGGCGTCGGGTCTTTCCTGTCCCGTCGGTTTTAAGAACAGCACCCTGGGTGATATCAAGGTAGCCGTCGACGCTGTCTTGTCGGCGCGTCACGCGCATATATTCCCCTCGGTGACTAAGGCAGGCCAGTCGGCGATCTTCTCTACGACGGGTAACGACGACTGTCACGTGATTTTGCGGGGTGGCAGAGAACCCAACTATGATGAGGCTTCCGTTCAGGCCGGCTGTGATCTACTTGCCACGGCGAAGTTGCCTAGTCGATTAATGGTCGATCTAAGTCATGCCAATAGCTCTAAGGATCACGAGCGACAAAAAATCGCTGGAGAAGCAGTGGCAGCGCAGGTTAAGAGTCCGCATCAAAACGTACTTGGCGTCATGATCGAAAGTCACTTGGTGGCGGGCAAACAGGCACTCAGCGACGAGCTGACCTACGGACAAAGCATTACCGACGCCTGCCTGGGTTGGAACGATACCGTTGAATTGCTGGATAAGCTGGCCGCCGCGAAGGCGGCGATGGATTAAGGCTACTTAGAGCAAACAAGAAAAAAGCCACCCAAGGGTGGCTTTTTTGGTGATGGGGGCTTTT
>JAYYHB010000310.1:0-2767 GCA_036157095.1 Pseudomonadota bacterium | reverse complement strand
TGCTTCGATCTTGATTACATCGGCGCCCTGATCCGCCAGCAGCGAACCGGCAATAGGGCCTGAAAAAATCGCTGAAAAGTCAGCGACTCGAATCCCCTGTAGAGGGCCCGTTCTTGCTTGTCCTAATGCGATGGGCTGTTCCATGTAACGCTCCCCAGTGCCACATTTTGCAAATTCAGCAAACGGAAGAGTAGACCAAGCTAGGTCTCCTAAGAAGGAGTTTGCATCAGCGACAAAATAGACTACTCCCTTGGGGCGGCGCTCAATCGTCTAACGTTACGCTTCTGTCAAATTAGATTGAGTCCCTACAATCTAAAAGACATTCGATCACTATTTTTAGGAAAAATTGACGATGACTTATGCCCACAGCGAATATCTCATTAGCCCGCAGGAGTTGATGCAGCAACTGAACGAACCTTCTCTACGAATTTACGACACATCTGTGTTACTGCTTCCCGCAGAGCAGGGCTATACCTCTGAGCCTGGGCGTGATCGTTATCTGGAGCAACACATCCCAGGGGCTGGATTTATCAACTTGTCGGAAGATTGGTCGGATACCCGATCACCTTATAACAATACAGTTTCGGAGATTGATGCCTTAGCGGAGGCTATTGCGCGCGATGACATCGACAACGACAACCCGGTCGTTCTTTACTCATCTAGTCACATCATGTGGGCGACGCGAGTCTGGTGGCTGCTGCGCTATGCAGGACACACCAACGTGAAGGTGTTGAACGGCAATTTCACCGCTTGGCTGGACGCCGGGTATCCTGTTGAATCCGGCGAGACACGATATCCATCCGCGTCATTCACGCCCGTGGAGCATTCGGAAATGTTCGTAGACACCGAAGAGATGGTAGCGGCGATGGAGAACACCGTCTGCACTATCAATGCGCTATCTCCGGCAGTTTATGCAGGCACTGGTGACGTTTACTACGGCCGCAGAGGTCATATACCCGGCAGTCGCTCAATCTACTTTTCTGACCTATTGCAGAATGAATTTTTTCTACCCGCCGAGCAGTTGAGTCAAACACTCGAGGCTCAAGGTGTGCTGAGCGCACCGAGAGCGTTGATTTACTGTGGCGGAGGAATCGCGGCAACCCTCGACGGATTTGCCTGCTTACTGGTTGGACAAGAAAACGTTGCCGTTTACGACGGTTCGATGTCCGAATGGGCCGCCAACGAGGAACTGCCCCTGACCCCTGGTAAGCAACCTTAATTCATGGTGCTGTCTCTGGAGCGTTGATCAGATTGTGGCTTATGAGTGCCAATGCCTTCGCATTAACAAGGCAACGGATGCGCAGGGTTGTCGCTCGTTTCGATCAGCAGAATTGTCTGACGATTGCTCGTTCTCTGACTTTCACATATTTGCTCACCCCTCTGCCTGCGATGACCGTCGTCTACAGGGGTCTTGGGTTTTTGCCCGCTCATGCGACCCCGGCTGCGGAGGCAGAGGATTTTATATTTGAAAACCTTGTCCCCAGTAGCTCCTTGCTCGTGCAGCAAAAACTCAGCGAATTTGCTGGCCGAGTGGAAGGTCTCACGCAAGTCGGTCTATTCAGTCTCGAAATCATCATACGGTTGCTATTGCTCACGATAGAGCAACCCCTCAACGCCATTTGGCGGGTCGAAAAGCCCTTATCTACGCTTGCACGCCTTTTGTCGCTGATCGTGCTTCTCACCATCGGTCCTGTGTTGGTTTTGACTGGAGTCTCTGCTTCAGGCTATCAGCTGTCGCTGCTCTTGTTGGCCGACGCAGATATCATCGGCCTAGCGCCTCTGGCGTCGAATCATCTGCCTACGCTCTGTCTGTTAATTTTATTCAGCGGCCTCTTGGCCATCGTGTCCAATGCGGTTGCCCGTCCCCACTAAGCTTTGCTGGGAGGATTGCTAACCACCTTGGCGTTTAAGCTTGCTTTCGCATTGTTCGCAGGATTCTCCCAATACTTCGTTTTTAAGGTGATTTCAGGGAAATTGGCGGTAGTGCCATTGGTTTTGATTTAGCTGTTCTTGGTTTGGGTTATCTTCCTTTTTGGGAGCGATACTCGTCTGCCCACTCAACAATGGCGCTAAACCCCACGGCGATTCAGTGGTTTAGTCGTAAATTTCGACACCAATTTAATTACACCAATAGCGGCACACCTCTCTTCCAGCCGAAAGTAAACTGGATCCCCCTGCCATGAATGGCAGACAAAAACTAGAAGAATTACGGAATAAAGTCGCTCGACTGATATTTACGTTGATGTGAACAAATGGGTAACATGCTCGGGTTTAGACGCTTTCCTTTGGAGAAGGTAAGCGGCGCAACAAAAACAAGAATTCGAAGCCATCCGTGAGAGAAAATATGTTTACGAGAGTTGTTGCTGTTCTTCTGGTCGCTGTGAGCGCTACCGTTGTTATTGTTCCCAGCTGGGCCGCTGAAACATACAAGGGTCAAGTCGCAGGAGTCGGCACGGTGGAGGTCGAGCTAGTCGAGAGAGGAACCCCGACCTTTCCCAGACGAGCGAGGTCTTACGGCGTTAGTGGTTCAGTAATGGTGCGTTTTTCCGTTGATGTTGAGGGCAATGCGATAGGGGCTGTAATCGTAGAGTCAAAGCCGCGTCGTATGTTCGACCGTTCAGCTATGAGATACATGGAGACCCTCAAGTTTGCTCCCTATCTGGTGGACGGCAAAGCGACCCAGGTAATTGATGTAAAAATGACTGTGGCCTACGTGATAGAAGGTGGATAAAAACGAAAAAATCCAAGGGGCTCTACTCACAGGCAA
>JAYYHB010000309.1:0-7039 GCA_036157095.1 Pseudomonadota bacterium | reverse complement strand
CATGGCTACCGCCAAGCAACGGGTGAGGTGATTCAGGCCAGCCTTGCTAGAAGAATAAGCGATACTGCTGCTGCCCGGAGTGATACCCCCGGCGGAGGAGATGTTGACGATATGGCCACCGTCACCGGCTTTCAGCAGGTCTGCAGCTGCTCTTGCTAGCAGAAAGGGTGCGCGCAGATTGGTCTCCAGGACTCGATCCCAAATGTCTGCGTCTAGATCCTCGAGGCGGCGAAAAGGAATGCCAATATTCCAGGCGGCATTGTTGATGAGCACGTCTAGGCGACCGTGGTTTTCGTCGATGGCCGCGATGATCGCGTCGATAGCAGCGGGATCTCGTTGATCGAGCTGCATGGCCTCTGCGCTACCACCAGTATCGATAACGGCAGCGACAGTCGCAGCAGCAGCGTCTGCGGCGCCAACATAGGTGCCGATAACATGCCATCCATTGTTGCCCAGGATTTTTGCAATGGCTGCGCCAATATCACCAGAAGCGCCGGTAACCAGGGCGACAGGGGTTGTGCTCATAATCCTCTCCCATCAGACAGTACAGCAATTCACGCGAACGCAATTGTGGGCTATTTTTTCCGTAACGGCTAATGGGTGGTGGTGTTTGCTCATACCCGCTAACGTCGCGACTTTGCAGCGAACTACCGGAACAAGCATGGTTGATCACCTCCCCCTCGAGGGCATACGCATATTAGATCTTACCCAGGTATTCGCCGGCCCCTATTGCACCTATCAGCTGGCCCTGTTGGGGGCTCAGGTGCTGAAGGTGGAGCCGCCGGGTGGCGAAATGACCCGTTACGGCGGGGCATTGCCAGAGCTTGCGAAGCAGGGCCTGGGTCTAAGTTTTTGCACACAGAACGCACAAAAAAATTGTGTAGAGCTCGATCTAAAAGACCCTGAGCAACTTGCGCAAGTGTTGTCTCTCGCAGCGCAGGCCGATGTATTTGTACAGAACTTCCGCCCGGGTGTGGCGCAGCGCCTGGGCCTTGGTGGGGACGTGCTGGCAGAAATAAATCCGCGCCTCGTGTACTGCTCAATATCAGCCTATGGTGACGTAGGACCGATCGGGCACCGACCTGCATATGACCATGTGGTTCAGGCGATGAGTGGCATCATGTCCACTACGGGTACAGATGCCATGGGCCCGGTTAAGGTAGGCGCCCCCTATATCGACTATGCCACCGGGCTAAACGCGGCCTTCGCGGTGATGGCAGGCTTACGTCAGCGTGATCTCACCAACGAGTTCCAGCATGTCGACGTAGCCATGCTTGACACGGCTCTGACTATGATGGCCAATAACTTGGTCTCTGTCGCCACAACCAATGAAGATCTGCCGAAATTGGGCAATGAGGCCGCCAGTCGTGCGCCATCGTCGGGCTGTTTTTCGACCCAGGACGGGAGTTTGTTGATGTTGGCTGCAAACAACGAAAGACAGTTTGCTGCACTGTGTGGGGTTCTTGGGCACCCGGAGTGGCCTGAGGATCCGCGATGGATCGATCCAGGAACCCGGGCTGCAAACCAAGTGTCACTGCGTAAGGTGATCGAAAAGGCGTTCTTGGCGAAGCCTGCGACACAGTGGGAGGCACTGCTCGACGAGGCCGGCGTGCCAGCCAGCCGGGTTCGAAAGTTGAGCGAGACCTTGGCCGAGGGTCAGCCCCAGGCTCGAGGGATGCTGCAAAACCTGACTGTGGGCGCTGAACAAACCCAGGTTTCCTTGCCGGGCATAGGTTTTCGAATGAATGGCCAGTCACTGCTACCGAACAGCCCGCCGCGCGGCCCTGGGGCGGATGCGCCCCGTTGGCAGGACTGATTGCGGCGTTGGTGCGGGCGGACTAAGCGGTGGTCCGATTTAAGCGTCGATCCAGGGACAGTGCTTGGGCGCTTGGACCCGCTGCCAGAGCGAGCAGTCCCGCCATGATGGCCAGATTCTTGACGAAATTCTGAGTTTCATGGGCCTGGCTCAGCCCCTCATATACATTCCAAAAGTCATGCATAAACAGATTAATGACAATGGTCATGCCCGCAAGCATCAAGGCCATGGCCCGGGTTTGCGAACCCAGAATCAAGGCAGCACCGCCGCCAGTTTGTAGAATGATGGTAAGTGGCAGCAGTGCAGCTGTAAAAGGTACGCCATGTTGCAACATGTACTGTTCTGTGCCGTCATACTCAGTGATTTTGGTAATGCCCGGCAGCAAAAAGTACAGGCCCAGCAAAACTCGTCCGGTGACGCCAAGGACCGACTGTAGAGGCTGTGGGATTTTGTCGATAGGTATTTGTGCTTCCTTTGTCCGAGTTCTACCGATTATTGCCAACCGGCTCGGTCAAATACACGCACCGCTTGGGCTTGGCGCTCACCGAGAACGGCAGCGTTGATGGCGTCCTCTTGGAAGGCTCCCAGGGTTGCAACGGGTCCAGAGGTTGGGCCGATGATGGGGTATTCGTTATTGCCCTGTGCGAACAGTTCCTGGGCGAAGTCGCTGGTTAAGTACTCGAGAAACTTTATGGCGTTGCTTTTATTTGGCGCGTAGCGCGTGACGCCGGCGCCGCTGATGTTAATGTGGGCTCCGCGATCTTCTTGATTGGGAAACACCACGGTAAGGGCGTCTGTGACAGAGTTGTCCTTGGGGTCGTCAGAGTCGATCATTCGGCCCAAATAATAGGTGTTGGCTATGGTGATGGCGCATTCACCCGAGGCTACTGCGCGCAGCTGGGCAGTATCATTGCCTTGGGGTTTGCGCGCAAAGTTCTTGACCACACCTGCTGCCCAAGCCTCGGCTGCCGCCTCTCCTGCGGCTTCGATGATCGAGCCCATCAGCGATAAGTTATAGATGTTAGAAGAACTTCGCATGCATACGGAATCGGTCAGCGCAGGATTTGCTAAGTCTTCGTAACGCATGACCTCAATGGGCAGGCCGGCGGCTTTGTTGTAGGCAATCGCCCGCACACGCTTAGATAGGCCAAACCATAGGCCATCGGGATCCCTTAGGTTGGCAGGTACGCGTTGGTCCATTACCTGGCTTTCAACCGGCTGAAAAATGTTTTTTTCGCTAGCACGCCAGAGTCTTCCCGCATCCACAGTGATCAACATATCCGCGGGCGTAAATTCGCCCTCATTGACGATACGTTCGATCAGTGCGTCGCTTCCGCCTTCGATAAGATTGACCTTGATGCCGGTTTGTCTCGTAAATTCCTCGTAAAGCGCCATATCTGTGTCGTAGTGGCGTGCGGAATAAACATTGACGACTTCCTCTGCCACCAGTGTTGCTGGCCAAACGCTCGCCAAAGTCAGCGCAAGTAAGGCCGTTAGGCGTCCTGATAAGGCGAATACACGGTCAAACCCTTGTCGGGAAGTGGCTTTGATAAGCGTGTCTTTCATGAATTTCTCCCAGTAAACCCTTGGATTGAGCAGACGGTCGGTTGCTCGAATAATGTAAATTCCGACTAGGCGTGATTTTCTAAATGAGAATCATTTTCAACTATAAAGGATGGCTTCGGCATCCGTAAAGCGCAGGGCAACTCGGCTGCCGGTCTGAACCTGTGATTTGTGATCCAGTACAAAGCGCAGCTGCTGGTCTTGGCGCTGAATCAGTGCAGTCCAGTGCATGCCGTCAAACCGAATATCCTCCACCGCCACTTGCGCGGATTCGTCAGTTGTCTCGTCGGTGATACCGATGGTACTGCCGCGGACTCCCAAGGTGACTGATGCACCATCAGTAAGCGCTCTAGCGCCGCGCACATTGCGTAGTGGCAAACGACCAAAGGCGGTCGTAATACAGTCGGCGCTGACAGTACCGCGCAGGGTTTGCAGGCCAGCAATAGTCTCTGCCACGAAGCGGTGGGCTGGCTCTCGCCATAGCATTTCTGGGGCATCGAGCTGTACCGCCTTGCCGTCAACGAGGACCAGAATTCGATCTGCCATGGCCATGGCCTCCTCAGGGTCATGAGTGACCATAATCGTCGTGCTGCCTGCTTGCTTAAGCTCATGCCGGGAATCTTGTCGGAGTTGGCGACGTAGCGGGGTGTCGACACTAGCGAAGGGCTCATCAAGCAACATGACCCTGGGTTTTAGGGCCAGGGCGCGAATCAGCGCGATGCGCTGCTGCTGACCGCCAGAGAGGGTGTGCGGGTACCGCTTCGCGAGTGCCGCCAACCCAACGCGCTCAAGGAGCGGGGTAACGATTTGATCACGCTGGGCCACGGTGAGTTGGAGCAAGCCAAATCCCACATTTTCTGCCACGGTCAAATGCGGAAACAAGGCATGATCTTGAAAGACTAGACCGATGGGTCGCTGTTCTGGCGGCGGGCAGTATGTTGGATTTGCAAACAACTCCTGATCCAGCAAGATTTCACCGGATTGAATGCTCTCCAGTCCAGCGATAATTCGCAGCAGAGTGCTCTTGCCGCTGCCGGATGGGCCAAGAACGCACAGAATCTCACCGTCTGCCAAAGATAGTGAAATGTTGGCAAGCACCAAATGTTTGCCAAAGTGATGGCTAACGGCGTTAAGTTGAATACTCATGAAGTAACAGATGATTGAACGCGACAATACTGCCCGATTACGCAGACTAAGCCCAATACTGCGTAGGGCTTCAGGGCTGTGTCTGCTCTCCGGCTCAGACCGTCATCGGCTGTGTCGAACATCCGGGCGGCTAGGTATAGTGCCTGCCCTATGCTGACCAAACGAACAAACTCTCCCTCATGGCTTATCGGTACGCTGCTTATTGCGGTGCCCGTCGCTCTGCCCATTGTCGTATTGGTTGGCGCGGCGCTGGCGCCCAGTGGAGAGAGCTGGTCACATATGCGCGATACGGTACTGGGTCTCTATTTCACCAATACTCTGGTTCTGATGGCCCTAGTCGCCGTATTCGCCGCCAGCATTGGCATCACAACCGCGTGGCTCACGGTGCAGTACAATTTTCCGTTGCGACGATTACTCGTACCAGTTCTGGCACTACCCCTTGCCGCGCCGGCCTATGTGATCGGCTATGTTTATGCCGACCTCTTAGAGTTTTCCGGTCCGGTTCAGACTCTGATCCGGCAATGGTTTGACTTGCCAAATAATGAAGCTTTGCTGCCGAACATTCGCAGCTTGCCGGGTGCGTCACTGGTCATGGCGTTGGTTCTGTATCCGTACATTTATCTGCTCGCCCGAGGCAGTTTTGTCCAGCAGTCCGGGGCACTTCATGAGGCAGCCCGAGCGCTAGGAGCCTCGCGCAGGGTCGTGTTTTGGCGAGTTGGTTTGCCCGTTGCTCGGCCTGCGTTGATGGGTGGTTTGGCCCTTGTGCTGATGGAAACGGTTGCCGATTACGGGGTTGTAGAGCACTTTGGTGTGCCTACCCTGACAACGGGAATTTTCCGCACCTGGTTTGCCATTGGTGAACCAGCGGCAGCGCTGCAGCTGGCGGGCTGGTTGTTCATGCTGGTTTGTGTGTTAGTGGTCGCCGAGCAGTTTGCTAGGCGAGGTCAGCACTTTAATCCCCTTGCCCGACAGAGCCAAGAGGTGCCCCATGAGCTTCGGGGTTGGCAGGCCTGGGTGGCCTGTGGCCTTTGTCTGACCCCGGTGCTGTTGGGGTTGATACTTCCGCTCTTGGCGCTGTTTGCGATGACCATTACCGCGGGCGGGATGCCCTCTAGCGGTGAGTTTATAGCATTGGTTGGTAACAGTGTTTGGGTAGCGAGCGCTGCAGCGCTTGTCTGTGCCGCCACCGCTCTATGGCTCGCCTACGCGGAACGACTCTATCCACGGCGCCTCGTAAGTGGTGCGGTGCGGGTGGCGACACTGGGCTATGCGGTGCCCGGCCTCGTTCTGGCGGTAGCGCTCATGCTGCCAATGACCAGTTTCGATAAATGGATCGCGACTCAGCTACGTGATGTTTTTGATATTCGTTGGGGATTATTGCTCACCGGTACGTCGGCGGCACTGATCTTTGTCTATGTGGCTCGTTTCTTGACCGTTGCCTTCAACATCACCCAGTCGGGCCTGATACAGATACACCCGCAGTTGGACGCGGCAGCGCGCAGCCTTGGGCATAGTCCTGGTAACGTGCTGCGTCGGGTTCACCTGCCACTGCTGCGGCCAGCGATTTTGACAGGCCTGCTGCTGGTGTTCATCGACGTGATGAAAGAGCTGCCGGCAACGTTGATTCTGCGACCCTTTAATTTCGAGACGTTAGCGACCTGGCTGTATCGCTACGCTTCAGATGAACGCTTGGCAGAGGCATCGACGGCGGCCTTAGCCATCGTACTGGTCAGTTTGGTGCCGACCGTGATGCTCAGCCTATCCCGTCACGGAGAGACAGATTAGCGACTTTTGCCGATCATCACTTTTCACCGAAGTTTGTTTAACAGAGATCATCGAATGAAGAATAAAACCAACTTTTAGATGGGCATGGGTGTAGTCGGGTGATCACACCCCGACCTTGCAGACATCAAGCGATGCTCGTTTTGCTGTTGCGAGCTGGACGATAGGGCATGCTTTGGCAGCCCGGCATTAGCGCGCCTAGAATCCTGCTTCGAAAGTCGCCCCGCCCACATAGACCATGATGAGGTGGTGCTTAAAGAAAAATTGAAGTGCCGCGCCGGGGTTGGTCAAAGCGATAAGACCCCCAAACAAAGGCATTGTTGACCGCATCTTAGCCAAAGACGTGCACGGGCTAGTTCTTCACCCAAGTTTCACTGGAGCCGCCCTAGTTTGGCACATCACAAAGAAAGTTCGGTGCAGCTTGGCCAAGCACAGCAAGACATTGTTGCCTCAAAGGATTTGTAAGACCTGCGCCAAGCCCTTCGCTTGGCGCAAAAAGTGGGCAAGAGATTGGGATCAGGTACTGTACTGCTCGGAGCGGTGTCGGCGCAGCAAACATCATTCCGCTAGCGGCGGCGAGCATGCGTCGGTCATCGATGAGCAGGGAAGCGGCGCCCATGCCTGAAGGCCCAGAGATTCGCCGGGTGGCGACCCGAATACATAAGGTACTCGCCGGTCGCGAAGCGCAAAAGGTGCTGCTGACTCAGCCAAAAGTAGCGCGTTTTGGATCAC
>JAYYHB010000308.1:0-5501 GCA_036157095.1 Pseudomonadota bacterium | reverse complement strand
TGTTTATGGCATGGCCGTCTCCTGAATACAGTTATCAAGGACGTCTAATGCAAACAACAATGAATGCGTTCACCCAAAATTTCCTGGGTCATGCACCAGATTGGTATAAGAAAACGATCATCGGATTCTTGCTGATCAACCCCTTGCTACTACTCGTCGCCGGTCCGTACATCACTGGGTGGGTGCTGGTACTCGAGTTTATCTTCACCCTCGCAATGGCACTTAAGTGTTACCCACTCCAACCAGGAGGGCTCTTAGCGTTAGAGGGCATTATTATGGGAATGACCACGCCACAGACGGTGTACCATGAGGTGGTGGCGGCCTTCCCAGTGATTTTGCTACTAGTGTTCATGGTGGCTGGAATTTACTTTATGAAGGAATTGTTGTTATTCACCTTTACCAAGGTGCTGCTCTCAATTCGCTCCAAAATGTTAATTTCCTTTCTTTTTTGCTTTATCTCGGCTTTCCTGTCGGCTTTTCTAGACGCTCTAACTGTCACTGCTGTAGTCATCAGCGTCGCGGTTGGCTTTTATACCGTTTATAAAAACGTCGCGGACAGTCAGGAAGGGCCTGAGGATCCGGACTTCGAAAAGTTCAGAGCGTTTCTCCGAAATCTCCTAATGCACGCTGCCGTGGGTACCGCGCTGGGCGGTGTGTGTACGACGGTGGGAGAACCGCAGAATCTTCTCATAGCTAGCTATACGGAGTGGAGTTTTGTCGAATTCTTTATGCGGATGGCGCCGGTTACTATGCCGGTACTCGTAGTAGGCCTGATAACCTGTTTGTTGTTAGAACAAACCAAAATTTTTAGCTATGGAGCACTATTGCCGGAGCGCGTAAGGGAAATTTTGGTCGAATTCGATGCCGCGGAAGCAGCGAAGCGAACTGACCGCGACAACGCCAGACTCGTTATTCAGGCAATTTCTGCTGTTTTTCTTATTTTCGCCTTAGGGTTTCATGTAGCCGAAGTAGGGCTCATCGGTTTGACAATCATAGTGTTGCAAACGGCATTTAATGGCGTCGTCGAGGAACACGACCTTGGCAAGGCATTCGAGGAGGCATTGCCGTTTACATCGCTGCTGGTGGTTTTTTTCGGCGTGGTCGGTGTAATTCACGATCAGCACTTGTTCTCACCCGTAATTGCCTATGTATTGTCTTTGCCCGAGGACCTGCAGCCAGGCATGTTCTATATCGCTAACGGCCTGCTGTCCGCCATCAGCGACAACGTTTTCGTTGCTACAGTCTACATCGGTGAAGTGAAGCAGGCATTTACTGATGGCTTGATCTCGAGGAGCCAATTCGATGCCCTTGCTGTCGCAATCAACACAGGAACCAATATTCCAAGCGTGGCAACACCAAATGGCCAGGCGGCTTTCTTGTTTTTGCTCACCTCATCGATTGCGCCTCTGATCAATCTCAGCTATCTGCGAATGGTTACGATGGCTTTGCCCTACACCATCACCATGGGAATCACAGGATACTTCGCCGTGGTCTATTTGATCTGATTAGATAACTAATTCAGCGCTACCCGCCTAGCGGGTAGCGGATATTTCTTTTAGATTTCGGTAATAAGCGATGGGAACTTGGTAATCACGTCGGTTAATGTTCAATCACAAGCCTCAGGGAAAACGCATCCTTCATCGACGCCAGAGGGTCTTTCCCTTGCTTTGCCGATCAAGCAGATCGAGCATTTCTTGATGCGCCGCTATCTCCTCTGGGCGTGCACGTACAACTTGGAGCTGCTCCGTATTAATGAGCGCAATTGAACTCGCGAACTCCGCCGTTTTATGCGTCTCCTGATCTGAGGCAGCTCCAAACATTTGCGCCTGGCCACCGGTCATCAGAAGGAACACATCGGCTAAGATTTCAGAGTCTAAGAGTGCGCCATGAAGATCTCGCTGAGAGTTGTCCACCATATAGCGTCGGCACAGTGCGTCGAGGCTGTTTTTTTGTCCCGGATGTTTGCGTCGAGCCAATAACAAAGAGTCCGTTATCTCGCAGAAATCCTCAACGCGACTAATTTCTATACTGCCACTATCTGACAGCCGAGAAATTTCCGCATTTAGAAATCCAATGTCAAAGGGGGCATTGTGGATGACAAGCTCACAGTCTCTCAGAAAGGCATAAAGCTCGGTCCATATATCGGCAAAGCGAGGTTTATCGGCCAAAAAAGCTTCCGTAATGCCATGAACTTCCTTCGCACCGTCATCAATATCGCGGTCTGGATTAATATACTTATGAAAATTTCGACCAGTCAGTCTCCGGTTTATCAACTCAACAGCACCGATTTCAACGATTCGGTGCCCGTTCGCCACCTCAAGTCCTGTAGTCTCTGTGTCCAACACGACCTGGCGCATTAGGCCTCCTGCATAGCATCGATCGCTGCATTAGCCGCTTCGTCGACTATTTCGTTTTCTCGATGACCACTATGCCCTTTGACCCAGTGCCACTCAACCTGGTGATTTGCTACGGCTTGATCCAGCCGCTGCCACAGGGATTGGTTCTTCACGGGTTTACGCTGAGAAGTTAACCAACCGTTCCGCTTCCAGCCTTGAATCCACTGGGTAATACCTTGTCGGACATACTGTGAGTCTGTGGTGAGACTTACCGTGCTTCGAGACTCCAGTACCTCTAGTCCCTGGATCGCGGCCATTAACTCCATTTGATTATTTGTAGTGTTCTGCTCGGCACCAGCATAAATTTGCTCTCTGTCACCAATGCGCACTAAGGCCGCCCAACCCCCAGGACCAGGGTTGCCTCGGCAAGCCCCGTCAGTAAATACCTCTATCGTCACAGCGAAACCCCCTAGCCTTTTCCATTTAGTTTGATTTGCCCAGACGGGGTACGCGCAGATGGCACCAGAGCAGGGATTCGATTCTTGCCCATAACGCGTGACTGCCTTCCAATCATCGTTTTGCCTTCACTTTTTTTGACTGCCGAAATGACCACAATACCGCCAACGGGCAATTGCCCAAGCAGCGGACGCAGCAGACGGTAAAGTCGCGCAGCGACGCGCTGAAGTACTGCAATTTGTGCGAACTTACGTGGCAGTCTAAATGGCAGCTTCCCAAATAGATGCTGACATGCCGACATCACTGATGGAAACGTCATAGAGCGAAAACTGGGCGCTTCATCAGTACTCAGCCCCAGTAATACCAACCAGTCAATCAGCCGTAACGGGCTTATCCAGCGTAACATACGCCCTTCTGGACTTTTCCAACTCTGCTTACGGCTACCTTTTTCCGCTTGAGGACAATTTCTGCGCCTCATCAGCAATAATCTTAAACCTGTAACACTAAGCGGATTCGTTGTGCAAACAACCAGCCTTCCGCCGGGCTTGAGGACGCGCTCGACCTCTCGAATACTCGCGCGCGGGTCGCGGCTATACTCTAGGGAGTGATGCAGTACTACGCCATCCAGTGAGCCAGTCGCAAAGGGAAGGCTGTCACAGCGCGTAAACACAGGAGCAAGATCATCATCTGGATCAATCGTATCGTACAGCCCCGAGTGCGTTGCCCAGATTCGCTGCCTCACCATGCAGTGCCTGAGACAGGTTGGCAAGGTATGGTTCTCCCCTATCCACAGCACTGCATCGCCGTGCAAACGCCTCAGCAGAGGCTGCAATAGTTCACGCTCTTTTGCCTGTAATTGAAGACCGAAGCTGCTGGTCCAGGCCGGCGCGTTTGCGTTAGATGATTTCTCGATGGTCGATTTCCGCATTTACCGAGGGTTCGCTCTGCTTGTTAGAATGGGACCCGTATTCACCCCTGACAAGGCTAACCCAACATCAAGTTTCCAAGCTATATCTTTGATGCATATCGGCGGACATCGGCTGTCATTGCAGTCACTGGCCTGCTTCTTTCTAGCTGTGTGACTCCCATGCCAGCAGAATCGCTACGTTCGGAAAGAGGCCAGGCACCGTTAACTATTGCAAATGATTCTGTACCAGCCAGGGAGGCCGATGATCCTGTTTTTGGCGATCAGATAACCGAAGGCGAAGATTCCGAACAACCTTTATCTGATGTAGAGCTGATCCAGGCAAATGAAAGCAGCGACCGCGTCACAGGCGCTGAAAACGATTTCTGGCCCGCGATCAGAGCCGAAATGCAGCTAGACCACCACCTCTCCGAGAAACGCGTACAGCAGGAAATACGCTGGTTGCAGACACATCCGGAATATTGGGCTCGTCTGGGGCCGAGGATGCAGCGCTACCTTCCTTATATTCTTTCGCAAATCCAAGAAAAGGGCTTGCCGGCGGAATTAACACTGCTGCCTGTGGTTGAGAGCGCCTTGGACCCGTATGCATTTTCGCCCTATGGCGCGAGTGGGCTCTGGCAGTTTATGCGCCCTACGGCCAAGCAGTATGGCCTATGTATCAATAACAGCTATGACGGACGTCGGGACGTCATCGATGCTACCGATGCCGCACTGACCTTTTTGCTGGACCTGCACAAACGCTTTGATGATTGGCAGCTTGCCTTAGCCGCCTACAACGCTGGTGGTGGCACCGTCTATAAGGCCATTCGTAAAAGCCAGCACCGTGATTTTTTTCGTTTGCGCCTGCCTCGCGAAACCCAAGCCTTTGTTCCTCGACTCTTGGCGCTTTCCGCCGTAATTGCCGAACCAGATGCCTTCGGTATCGAACTTCCGGCCATAAGCAATAACAATCCACTGCGAACTCTGAGACTGACAAGTACTTATGACGTCGCTGTTGTCGCAGAAACCCTGGATACCACCACTGCGGACATCTACCGCTTCAACCCTGGCTTGAAGCGCTCCCAGTGGTCACAAGACACCCCCTTGCGCCTGATTCTGCCCGAGTCGTTTCCCCAAAGTGACGATGCCGAAGCGAGAGCATCTATTCTTCTGGCGTCGGTGCCAGAGGATCAACGGGTTGCCTGGCAGGAGATCTTCGTTCAATCCGGCGACACCATCAGTGAACTGGCACAGGCTAACGGAGTGACTAGCCAAGAGCTGAGGTTGGCTAATAATCTCAGCACAGATATTCTGCAGATAGGACAATTGCTGCGCGTTCCTATACAGAGTTTGGTGAGTCAACCCTCCGTCGGTGGTACCTATCCCTATATTGTTCAACGAGGGGATTCGCTATGGAGTATTGCCAAGCGCAGCAATACCTCGATCGATGCTATGGCTCGATTGAATCGAATCGGCAGAAGAGATCTGCTGCGTGTTGGTCAAGCGATACGCGTGCCGAGGCCACGTCCGACGTTCATAGAGTTGGGCCTGGGGCCGAGTGAAATACGGAAAATCCGCTACAAGGTACGTCGTGGGGATTCTCTAAGCCGCATTGCAAAAAAATTCCGCGTGCGCGTCACCGATATCGTCGAGTGGAACGCGATCGTTCCCGAGCGCTACCTGCAACCAGGGCAGGCACTCACTCTCTTTGTCGACGTTATTGATGGTTAACTACCCTCTGCAGTAATCAATTTTTGCTTCGAGACACTCCAACAGCCTGCTGGGCTGCGTTGAAAAACGCGGCA
>JAYYHB010000307.1:0-3931 GCA_036157095.1 Pseudomonadota bacterium | reverse complement strand
ATTTCGTTGCTTAAAAATTTAACTGGCTAAAAGACCGCCGACAAAAATACGGGCCATAAAGCCCCACTGTGCGGCGCGGCACTCGCGCCGACGTAACTGCCGTTCCGCAACGGTGATAATTATGCGTTCTTTTGCCATCGAGATGTATTCAGTGCCTGGCCGGCGTCGACTAACCGCTGTTTTCGACCAGCATGGCGTCGACCTCGCCTTTACGGCAGCAACTCAGCAGCAGTAAATAGATACAAAGAAACTCCAGGCCACGCAATGACGGCAGCGCGCCCAGGGTTATTCCAGACAAAAAAATCGATCGCATCTTGCTACCTAGCCTGCGAAAACGCCGAGGGAGGCCATCAAAACGGCGTTGAATAGGTCCGCCCATTCAAACTTAGCAATGCCAAAAAAAACACCGAAAACAAAACGAATTCATTCTTACTTATGACCTAGAAAGTGTAGATAGCAAAATAGACAAAGTTTGCGATCAAGAGGCTAGGAAGAAAAATCTGACCTTGTCCATATAAAGCTAGACGCGATCTCAACGAATTAGCCTTGGAGCGAAAAGATAGGCCGAAGATAAGCTACCTAAACCCGCGAAGCTGATTTAGCATAACAACTTGCCTCAGCAGTAACAGGGTAACAAACTGAGTCATGGGGTGTTCCAAGTTTAATTCTCGACGAGCAAATTCACCTTCGATCGCCCATAGATCGACCTC
This sequence comes from Pseudomonadota bacterium, assembly GCA_036157095.1. Classification (GTDB taxonomy): domain Bacteria; phylum Pseudomonadota; class Gammaproteobacteria; order Pseudomonadales; family Azotimanducaceae; genus UBA4421. The sequence goes on along the minus strand of JAYYHB010000307.1, from coordinate 3,221 downwards.
GGAGTGAACGACCGCAGCTGCCGTCCGTTTACCCTCTCCCAGTAGTACCGATTCGCCGAAGCAATCTCCACTTCCCAACATGGCAATCTGCTTGTTTTGCGCCGTGTTGATGGCCACTTCACCCTTTTCAATAAAATACATTTTGTCGGCTTCAGCACCAGCTTTGAAAATGACAATTTCCGCGGGCATCTCCATATTTCTCAGATCGTCCCTATTGGCGTAGATGAAATCGTCTTCGAACTTGATGGTTGCTTTCTGATCTCGCTCATTGTCTGCGAAGATTCGCTTCAGGCTGTATCGGATGATCGTACGGGCAAATACGCCTGCCTGATTAGCAAATTGGCGGATCTGCGCTCCGTCGTAGATGCGCAGCTTGGTAGGAGATTGCACGGTGCAGTCAAATTGGGGCACTACAGAAGAAATGGCCTCTGCAACACCATACGGGTCGCGATTCGTAAGTATATGCCGTCTGGAGCGGCCTGTTTCCGGATTTGGTGGAGTGATAATCAGCACGTCGCCTTGTTCTACCACAATAACTCGGTCTTTTACGTTGAACTCGTAGTATTCTTTGGGCGCTAGATTCACCTCCTCAGTTTGATTCATGAGACCGGCAAATAAGTATTCGAATCTGTTCACTGTCGGATGACTCCCGAACACTCGGTGCCCGATATTATGTATATACTCGAGCAATATCGCCGCTTCAAATCAGTACTGTAACAACGCCTGCATATCATAGGTTTGGAGCATTTCTTTACTTCTCGCTCTTCTCGAGCCGAGCGGGATTGTGACACTGCTTTTATGCCAAAGGAATCGGATAATTTCGTTCCACTTTCGGTAAAGCCCGAGAGTATAACGGCGTTCAATAAGCTCGGGTTGCCCACCAAAAATGAATCGTTCGATCGTCGAGGGCTTAGATTCTAACGCTCAAATTTCGGCTCGGGGTATTAGTTGAGACTTATTTTCAGAAGCCACGAGAAACTGCCGGTGCGGATCATCAGCGAACTCAGGATCTCCATTGAAGGGATACACCAGAGCACCGTCTGGTGCGTATTGCAGAATGTAGGCTTTACGGGTCTGGCTCGTCAGATTAGGACCAGTGCGATGAGGCGTTAAGCTAGAAAAAACCGCAATCGAACCTGCCCTTAAAGGCATCACCTGAGCGTTTTCTGGTGCGTTGTGCAAACACTCAAAACCCAAGTGCGTCCATTTGTGGGCAAGTGTTCCTTCTAAGTGTAGTCCAGGTGCGATCCAAGGACATCCGTTATCCGCTGTCGCGTCCGTTAGCGCGACCCAGCAGGTAAGATACTGCTGAGGCTCAACGAATGTGTAGCCGTTATCCTGATGCCAGGGAAATTCCTCAACGGTACCCGGTCTTTTATAGACCAGCTGGTCCCAATACAGCCGGCTCCTTGGACCGATCAGATCGTGGCACAGTTGCGCAAAAACCCTATGCTGAGCGAAGGTTCTCGCTTCGACGCTTCGCAAAACCACATGAGCGCTAAAGACAATTTCATTTGCTCTAGCAATGTTGGGCTGATTTCCAGAATCACTGGCCAAACGATCATTAACCTCAGCCTCAATAGGGTCCAACGCGGAAAGCAGCAGCGACAGCTCTTCATCACTGAAGGCGTCTTCAAGTACAAAGCCGCCAAGCTCGCGATAAGCATTGGCCTGTTCAGGGGTAATAAGTTGATAGGGCGGCATTGGTTGCTGCCAAGTAAATTCCGTATTTCGAGGGTGTCGCATACTGCGCTCGTTTTCTATTAATTCCTGCTGTTCTTAACTCGAGACAGCACTTTAAGACAGCTCAAAAATTTTCTCACCAATCGATCAAAATGACATATCAAGAAAATTTTGGCCGCTTGCATTAGATTATTTCATGTTCGTGGTATCCGCAGTCCCGAGGCGAGGGCTTTGATGCCGTTCGACAAATGATGATAAACACATGGAAACAGCGAATGGGACGGCGGAAAAGTATCAAAACTTCATTATTAGGCCTGCGCTATCTCGTGACTATGACAGCATTGAGTCTATGTGAGACGGTTGAGGCGCGTAAGATTGTTACACCGATCGAATACACTAGACCGCCGAACCAAAACGCGCCCGGGGTACTCTTTCACATGGCGAGAGTACCAACCTCGAAAGATGGCGTATACCTCACGAACGTCACCTGCGTTCTTGGGATTTTTGGAAAAGAGCTCCGATATACCGTTGTAAAAGGACCGCTTCAGGGTAACCCGCGCAAGACACTGTTTATCCGAACCTACCAAACTGACAGCAATGGCTACATGCGTGCATGGACGCCTGACAATTATCGCTGGCATCCTTTCAATGCAGGACCACCGGGTATTACGGAACAAAGCATAGAGATAGCCGACGAGAACTGTGACCATGCTACGCATATTGAAACCGCTATTGTGCGCGGAAAAAAGCAAGTGCCAGCTATCGTACGATGTGTCTCTTCATCTTGCGCTGATTCCGCCGAGAAATAGCGTAGCGAACGGCAAACCAGATATTCAAAAAGAAATGCAAACGAGCGCATCAACAACCGAAATGCTAGGGCAAGTCATAGCTGGTAACAAATCTTCTTCGTTAAATGTAAGCAGCAAACTAAGCTGGCCCAGAGAAGACCCCTCTACTGTTGTGCAAGTCGACACCAGACGTTTTGGCAGAGCCACTGCAAAAACTTTTCTCGCTCGTGGCACACGGTTCGGTATCGCGGCTCACAATAAAGGCGTCCTACCCACTAAAGCACTAGAACTCAACGAGCGTCGTCATCGAATGAGGACGATTACCTTCGGCGTGATCAGCCATACCGACGTTTGTAGTTTACGTGAGTTCGCTCTAAAACGTCCCTTTAACATCGACTGTCTAATGAAAAATGCTGAAGACTCAGTCAATCGAGGGCAGCCATGCTTTTGTCCCGGAAATTCTGAGAGAGGCCAAGCGGCGGCGTTAATCAATTTAGGCCTCAAATGAGGATGTGTATAACTGCCGGCCGAATTCTTCGCGAATTACTGATTTAAGGCAGGCGTGCTGAGCTATATCCAAAGCCTGGCGTCTTCCAAACGAAAAGAAAAAACGCCGCCTCATCACTGAGCACTTTCTGGTAAAAAGTTTCACCTATTCAGATACGCTCGATCACTTTGTTCGAACTCTGCCGCTCGGAAATCGTCGCGAAAAGTCGTCGACGTCATGCTATTTGCGCTGGCCGAGTAGAA
>JAYYHB010000306.1:0-2854 GCA_036157095.1 Pseudomonadota bacterium | reverse complement strand
CCTTGCTTACCCGTCCATTGATCACAACGCCCTCGTAGTTCGGCTCGACCTCAAGAGGAAGAGCATTGACACCAATGGCGCCTTGACTGACTCGCTTTGTCAGTTCGTTAGCTGCTTGATACCACCCCTCAGTTTCTTTGTACTGCCAGTCAACACGCAGGTAATCGTTGGCAAAGGCGAAGTCGAATACACTCTTCAAACGCCCACCATGATCCTTGCCAAACTGAGCAGGCAGGTTGATCGCCATGCCCTCAAAGTCTGTCGAGAGCCTAAGCTCGGCAGGTCCTGTTCCGACCATATCGAGCTGCAGCCTGCCGACAAAGTCAGCCTGTCCCTCGATCACGGGCGATGTTTCGATTGCCGCCATGCGAAAAATATCCAGGGCCGATACTTGACCGGCAACATCGAACCTTAAGAACTGAGGATCGTAGTCGATGCGGACGTCAACCGGATTTCCGAACAGGAGACCGCTGACACCACCCTCCAAATTGTGGGGCAGGGAAAAGCGTTGCTGGCCGGCGAGACTCCGCCAGGCAAGCCTGTAGTCAGGCATCGCCAGGTCAAGGTCGTCAAATTCAGCGTCTATCGCCACCCGCAGAATCGCAGTAGGGGGCGGATTGCTTCCTAGCGGTACACCAATTTCTGCGTTGTAGAAAATTTCGCCCTCGGCACTCCACCCGGATGAAACAAACGACAGAGATTGCTGCAGTGGAGATTGGCGAACGAGCGTCAGGAGCGTATCCGCAGAGGCTGAATGTTGCTGAGATAGAAACAACATCGATTGATTTGCATCGACATGAATCTTCGCACCAGAAAGATCTAACTCAGCCGTTTTTCCAGCTTGCAAATCTCCATAGGTGTGCCTGCCGGCCACATGAATCGAACCGTTGGCATCCAGGAGCAAGGGCCATTGATCTTCGTATCGAAGTCGAGCAGCCTGAAAGTCACCCTGCAGCTCGAAGCGCCGGCGTGACACCTCCGAGGGTCGAATATGAATTTGACCATGATGTGCCATCCTCAAGTCACTGAAGTCGCCAGCTAGCGGCGCCTCTAGTAGCCACTGCCGAAGCCTAGGATTCAGTTTGTAGGGAATAAAACGCCGTGTCTGAGCAGCACTGATATCATCGACCTGAAGCGACAGCGAGATCCGCTGGTCGAAACGAGCCTCCGGCCGACTGGTCGCAAACCCTCCGGTGATATGGGTTCTGCCGTCAACGGCTTTAACATTACTGCCCCGAACCGAGGCATAACCCTGCTTGAAAAGCAAAAGCAATTCCCCCGACACAGCATCAAATTCCCAGACTTCGGAAAACACCGCAGGGAAGCTCATAGTCACGTCGTCGCCCTTCACCTGCATGCCAATATGGTTAGCATCTCCATAGATTTCTGCGTGGGCGTTGATAACGCCAGGGGAGCCACGATATGCCGAGAGCTGCACGTCCTTTGCATAGCTCCACCATGAAAGGCCCGACGAGGGGGTATAGCTGGCGATCAATTCCGTCAGCGTCGCCTGCGCATCGAGGGCAATTAACCACTCACCCAACGCCCGCTCGCTGCTCAGAGCCGCATCCGCAAACTCTGAAAAAGCGCCGAGATCTAAACTCTGTGTTCTGATTCGCACCGATGGCTGCATTGTGTAACTTGCAGAAGTGCCACCAATCAGTCGATCCCAATCGACCTCAAGCAGCATCGATGGCGGCAGCAGATCCGTCGCACCTTCTGTTTGCAGCCTACTTTGCACGCGCGCTAGCGCCTTTCCTTGTCGCGACCATACGGAAACTCGAGCGCCCAAGGTAAGGGTTCTATCCGGAAGCAAGTAAGGTGACCGCGTAACCTTCAGGGCTAGGTCAAATATCCCGAAACCCTGGGATAACCAAGCGCGATCTCTAGCATCGCCATCTTTATCGGTAAATTTCTCATTCGGCTGCTTTTGATCATCAATCAATTCGGAGCTACGGCCTTCGCCTCCGTGCCACTGCGCTCTGGAAAATTCCAGCGCCACACCTGTCCCTCCCAGCAGGACTGCTGGAATCTGCAACCCACCTTCTGCGCTCAACCGTAGCGAAGCATCGGGCTGCAAGCGTTCATCTCTTGCGCCTTGCGATCGAAGGTCATAAACAAGTGCTAACGGCTGAGATATGCCGGGACTGTCGATGACTAGTCGGCCATATTTATTTAAGGGATCGTTGTTGACAGTCAAATTGATAGCAAAACGAAACGCCTCGTTGGCGCGCTCGACGCTTAGCCCTAGGACGGCATCGACAAATTTGCTGGAACTAAGAAGCTCATAAAAATCGATATCGATTGGTTGTTCACTGTTGTTTTTTAGCGCCCAACCCTGAGGCGTATGGATCACACCAACCTCGCCTTTTTTAACAGAAAAGCGCCTAAAAGTTGGTTTTCTCATCGCAATCGTCTGAAAAAAATCTAGCTCGATGTAAACGTTTTGCAGGTAACCCGCGGCGAAGGAGAGACGCTCTATGCGCAGCACAGGATTGAAGCCTTGCCAGTCCCCCGAAACCTGGGTGACCTCAGATCGATACGGTATGAGTGCGGTATTGATATACGGCGTAAAAGCGCTCGCGCTCGCCGAAGCGACGCGCCCCATCACTTGGACGATTGCCAAAAAACAAACAACACCCGTCAGCAAGACAGAAACAATATGACCAATCGATACTTTCGTGGAACGCTCCTTGGCGGGGGCCGGACTGTCGTTCATAGCATCCTGTTCTGGATTACTCACCAAAGACTTCTCAGTGATGAGACTGTGGGACGAAGATTAGATCGAATTGATCCAGTCGAAATGCGGAATCTACCTGTAACCTCACTTCATTTGACAGCTGCGCGGTAAGGG
>JAYYHB010000305.1:0-2911 GCA_036157095.1 Pseudomonadota bacterium | reverse complement strand
GAGCTAGGCGAACTGCTGGAGAAAAATGGTGCGGAAGTAACTTACGCCATTCACCCGGTTGCCGGTCGTATGCCCGGTCATATGAATGTGCTGCTGGCCGAGGCGAACGTGCCCTACGACCAGCTGGTGGAAATGGAAGACATCAATCCGCGGATAGATAACGTAGACGTCGCGGTAGTTATCGGCGCCAACGACGTCGTGAACCCCAGTGCCCGAAACGATGAAAACAGTCCGATCTATGGCATGCCCATCATCAACGTAGATCAAGCGAGAACGGTCTTCGTTCTAAAGCGCTCCATGGGGTCGGGATTCTCCGGTGTCGATAACCCACTTTTCTTCGGCGATAACACGCGTATGTTGTTTGGCGATGCCAAGCAGTCTATCGCTGCAGTTGTTGCTGAGTTCAAAGGTTGATTTCAAGCACTTTGCGAATGATTGTCGCGCTGATACAGAACACAGGGTTGAATCATGGCAAACATAGATTCACCACTGACAACCGCTGACTTTTTTCTACGTCAAGCGCAAGCGACGGCGGATGATCGGTTCAGGCTGCGGTGGTCGCCGAGATCTATGAGCGGTCAGGCGCTAACGCTTGCACAGGTGCAAAGCCTTTGCGAGGCAGGGCGTTGGGCGCCATCTTGCTTCAACTCTCAGCCTTGGCGTTTCGTTTTCGCTCTGCCCGGAACCCCGCAATGGCAGCCGCTCTTAGACCTGCTAATGGATGTAAACCAGATCTGGGCAGAGAAAGCTGGCGCCTTGGTTGCGCTGGTTGCGCGGACACATTTCGAGGCCAATGATGCGCCTGCGGCTACGCACAGCTTTGACGCCGGCAGTGCCTGGATGAGTATGGCGCTGCAGGCCCAACATATGGGTTTGGCTGCCCACGCGATGTGGGGGTTCCATCACGATAAGGCGTCCGACGTGCTCAAGCTGCCCGAGTACTTCACAACCCAAGCAATGATTGCCTTTGGTCATCCCGCGTCGGCTGAGTCGCTGCCGGACCCGCTGCGCGAACGGGAAGCTCCATCGCCACGCAAAGCGTTGGAGGAACTCATGTTTAACGGTGTTATGAGCTAGCTTTTTTAGTAAGAGGCGTCAGACCTCTCGCCAGGCTCCCGATTCAAGACCATCCAAGGTCCAAGAGCCTACACGATAGCGAATCAATCGAAGCACAGGAAAGCCCAAGGCCGCACACATGCGTCTTACCTGACGATTTCTGCCCTCCTCCAGTGTCAATGTAAGCCAGGTATCGGGTATGGACCTGCGTACCCGAATCGGGGGATTGCGTGGCCAAAGATCATAGTCGCCAATGCCCAACTGCCACTTCGCGGGTAGGGTGATGCCATCTTTTAGCAGGATGCCCTGGCTGAGAGGTGCGAGATCATCTGCTGTTGGTGCACCCTCTACCTGGACCCAGTAGGTTTTAGACGTCTTGCCGTCAGGGTTCGCAATTTTATGCTGCAGGGTGCCATCGTCGGTTAGCACGATGAGCCCCTCGCTGTCGCGATCGAGTCTGCCTGCCGGGTAAACGCGAGGGACAGGTACATAGTCGCCCAGGTGGGCCCGACCTTCATCATCAGAAAACTGGGACAACACGTTAAAGGGCTTATTTAGCAGGACGATTCGGCTCATCTCCTATTATCACTATTTCTTGCTGCCATGTTGAATCTGTCTACATCGCTTTTATTAGTCAGCGAAGGCTATGATCTCGGCCGTCGCGATTCAGATAGAGACTGCGACTTGCATGTGAGAGGAGAGGATATTGGAACTTTATGAGGTGATGCGCACCACCTTCGCCGCGCGCGAATTTACCGAGCAACCCGTCAGCGATGAGACAATTGCTAAAATTCTTGAAGAGGCTCGTTTTGCTCCCAGTGGGGGTAATCGTCAGGGCTGGCATGTGTTGGTGGTGCGCGAGGATGCCTCCCGAACGGTGCTTCGAGACCTCATCGCGCCGCAAATGCAGCGCTATGTGGCTCAGGTGAAAGCAGGCGAGGCGCCCCTGAACACGATAAACCCATCCCGTGTTTCCGCTGAGCAAATTGCGCAAACTAAAGTGCCACAAACTATGCTGGACAACCTCACCGGCGCGCCAGTCATTCTTCTTGTCTTTGTTGATCTGTCGGTGGTGGCCTCATTCGACAGCCATCTGAATCGTGTCGGCGTAATTTCAGGCGCGTCGATCTACCCCTTCGTCTGGAATATCTTGTTAGCGGCGCGCAATGAGGGATTAGGTGGTACGCTGACGACCTTTGCCGCGGGGGCGGAGAATGACGTTAAAGCGCACTTCGGTGTGCCCGGCGAAATGGCTTTGGCTGCTATGATCCCCATGGGCCAGCCATTAAAACAATTGACTAAATTGACACGAAAGCCAGTTGCGGACTTCGTTCGTAAAGAGCACTGGAATGGGGAGGCTTTGATTGACTGATTTAGAAAGCAGCAAGGCCCGGCTGAGTGCCGGCGAGCAGGATGCATCGCAAATAGAGCAAGTAGGTGGTCCAAACTACGGTCGCTACGTCCTCTTTGTCTTAATCATCGTTTACATATTCAACTTTATCGATCGCCAAATTCTGTCGATCTTAGCCGAGGAAATTAAGCTTGATCTGGGCATTGGTGACGCCGAGATCGGCTTTCTTTACGGCACTGCTTTCGCCATCTTTTACGCGGTCTTCGGTATCCCTCTGGGGCGGCTGGCGGATGTTTGGAATCGCAAAAAGCTGATATCTGTTGGCCTATCCTTTTGGAGTGCCATGACCGCTCTGTCAGGGTTTGCGCAAAATTTTGGCCATCTAGCCGTCTGCCGCTTCGGTGTGGGCATCGGTGAAGCAAGTGCCACACCCGCGGCGTTTTCGATGATCTCGGATTATTTCTCGCCCAAGGTGCGAGCAACGGTTTTAGCAATTTATTCCAG
>JAYYHB010000304.1:0-2521 GCA_036157095.1 Pseudomonadota bacterium | reverse complement strand
CCGTTTTGTTCGATTTGCAGGCACCAGACGGCTTCATCTCTAAGCAAAATACGAACCTCACCATCAAATGCCGCTGCGACCATGGCGGCTTCCAGCTGTTCAAAGGCATGGTTGCTGCCATAGGGGGCTCGGCTAATGATGAACAAATAGCGTTTCATGTAGGGAACTCGATGTAACGATCTGAGGCCTCAATGGCTGCAATGAGTTGTCCCAGCCCAACCAGTTGAAAGTCGTTAGCTAGGGTTAGAGATGGAAGCTCATAGCGCTGCTGCTCGCTAGCATCCGCGACGCCACGCTTTAGGCCGCTAGAAATACAGATTCCAAGTTCGACTCCCTGATTCTTGAGATCCGCCCAGCGTGGTTGAAGGTCAGTATTGTGCTGAGTTTGCGGGGGAACCTGCCCATTCAGACCGTGATAAACACCTTCATGAAAGAAGAACACACGCTCAACGGTGTGACCGCTCGCGAACAACGCCTCCATGAAATCGAGGGCATGCTCAGCCGCCTGGCTGGAATAGGGCGCTCCGTGAATGGCGACTGCATATTTCATCCACGCATGTTAGCAAAGCAAGACTTAGCTGGTCTGCAGTTGCGCCGTGGATACTCGGCGACGCCCCAAGCCCCTGACGTCCTCGAGGATGACCACGAGCGCCGGAATTAAGAACAAGATAACTACGCTGGCAAAAACGATCCCGGTTGCCAGGCTCACTGCCATCGGTATCAAAAATTGGGCTTGGGTGCTGGTTTCGAACAGCATGGGCGTTAGACCCAGGGCCGTGGTGGCCGTGGTCAGAAAAATTGCCCTAAAACGACGTCGAGAAGCTTCTACGATTGACGTTTGGATGTCCATTCCGCTGGAGCGGTTACGGTTATATTGATCCATCAGCACCAACGAATCATTCACCACGACGCCACTCAGCGCCACCATGCCAAAAATCGAGATAAAGGAAATGTTGTAGCCCAACATAAAGTGACCGATCACAGCACCCGCTGCGCCGAAGGGCACGCCAGCGAGTACGACCAGTGGTTGTAGGTAGCTTCGGGTTTGCGATGCTAGCAGTACAAAGATAGTGAGCATGGCCACGGCCATCATGCGACCGATAGAGGCGATATCGTCAGATTCCTCTCGGCCCTGGCCCGCCTGATTTGCCTGTAGGCCCGGAAACTTCGCTAAGAGATCTGGTATGACTTCATTGAGTACCCGGCTATTCGCTTGGGTGGGCGTGGCGATACTGTTGTCTACATCGCTGGTCACGCTGACAATCCTCAGGCCGTCAACTCGCTCAATGCTGGAAAAGCTTTGGGATTCTTTTAGCCTCGCTACGGTCGTCAGGGGCGTCTGGGTACCGTCCTGCAGGCGTATGCGCACGCGCTCTAGGTTCTGAGTGCTCTGTCGCTGATTTTCAGGATACCGAACCATGACTTTCAGTTCATTGCGTCCTCGCTGAATACGCTGAACCTCCTGACCAAAAAAATTGTTGCGCAACTGGCGGGCAATATCGCTGGGTAGCAAACCAGCCGCTTCTCCCGCCGGTGTCAGCTCAATATCAAACTGACGCTTGCCCAAGTTGAAGGTGTCTTGAATGTCGTAAAAGCCTGGCAGCTGAGCATAACGCGCCTTCAACTCATCGACAGCGGCATAAAGAGTTTCGTCATCTTGGTGTGCAAGTCGAAATTCGACCGCTGCCCCCATGCCAAAGTAGTCGGATCGAAAGGATAAACTTTCGACTCCCGAAATCTCGCCAGTTGCTTTGCGCCATTGTCTTTCGAGCGCCCCGGCAGACAATGTTCTCGTGGGTTCGTCCTGCAGGGTGATGATGATTGAAGACACGTGGCTAGCCGTGGTCATACCGCTGCCGCCACCTGGACCCCCACCTGCTCGGCTTGTTCCTCCAATAGTCGCGCTTATGGCTTTGAACGCAGTGCCGTCATTATCCTCATTTACCCGATAGGCCGCTTCGATAATTCGGCTGGCAGCAATTTCTGTTGTTCGAAAAGGTGTGCCTACGGGGAAGTTCAGGCTCGCCCTGATGGTGTTGGATTCTAGGTCCGGGAAAAAAATGAAGCGTACAGCGCCGCTGGCAAACATGGCTGCGGCGACCACGAGCATGCAAATGCCGCACAGCAGCGTGAAGTAGCGACGCTGCACCGCTCGGGCCACGCGTGGCAGAAATACGCGGTCTCTAAAGGCCATCACGTTGCTCCCAACAGATTTCTGGAAGCTTTTAAGCGGCCCTAGGCTCCAGGCACTGCCGTGAGCGAGATGGGATGGAAGAATGAAAAACACTTCGAGCAGCGACATACAAAGCACGATGATCACCACGATGGGCACTGAGCCGAGAATTTGGCCGAAGGTACCTGTGACGAAAAGCAGAGGAGCGAAAGCGGCCATGGTTGTCAGGACACCAATGGTGACCGGACTAAAAACACCCTTGACACCACGAAGAGTTGCGGCGGTTCCCAGTTCAGATCTCTCCTGTTCAGTAATAATGTTCTCGCCAACGACGACGGCATCGTCCAC
>JAYYHB010000303.1:0-4793 GCA_036157095.1 Pseudomonadota bacterium | reverse complement strand
TTCGCGCTTTCTGACGCCCACATGACGGCGATTTCTGCATTAAATAAAAACCGGCGCTTTAACGATCCGGGTGTCTTTTGCGCCGATGCATTCAACACCTTTCACGCCATTTACGATTGATGTTAGCCATAACGCTAACCGATATGTCCGGTGAATCGGTGCCCCTTATAGGGGCATTTCCAATGCTTTATAACGCGTCAGGCACGATGGATCTGGAAGCCAGCGAGGCGTGGGTCAGCGGGCATGTCGAGGCGGTTCAAAGCACTCTCGCCCAATGCGGGGCCATAGTTTTTCGTGGCTTTGGGCTTGCCAGCGATGCAGACTTTGACCGGTTTATTCAGGCATTTAGCTGGCCGAACTTTACCTACGCCGAATCCCTGTCCAATGCCGTGCGACGCAATCGCACGCCTCGGGTGTTTACGGCCAATGAAGCACCCCCCGATGTGCAAATTTACCTGCACCACGAAATGGCGCAGACGCCGGTATATCCCTCGCGCCTGTTTTTCTTCTGCGAAAAGCCTGCTAGCGGTGGTGGAGCCACGCCCATCTGCCGCTCGGATTGGTTGCTGGAGCGTCTGCACAAGGTCGTCCCGAACTTCGTTGACGATTGCGCGAATAAAGGCGTGCGTTATTCGCAAACCATGCCGGCACAGGATGATCTTGCCTCAGGTCAGGGGCGGAGCTGGCGCAGCACATTGAGCGCTGACGATAAGGCAGCTGCAGAAACGAAACTGGCGCAGCTAGGCTACACATGGCGCTGGCAGGCGGACGATGCCTTGAGTGTGACGACACCGATCCTGCCGGCAGTTCGCGAGCTAGCCGACGGTAGCCGTTCTTTTTTTAACCAGCTCATCGCGGCTTTTTTCGGCTGGCAGGACTCGCGTAATGTCGGACGCCGGGCCATCACGCTAGGAGACGGTTCCCCCTTGGATGCCGTTGCCATGCAGTCGGCGGTCTCCCTCGCTGAGGAACTCACGGTGGATCTGCAGTGGCAGCCCGGTGATGTGGCATTGGTAGATAACTTACGGGTGATGCATGGCCGTCGACCCTTTCAGGGTGAAAGAAAGGTGCTGGCATCACTGGTAGCCTGATCGAACGACTTAAAAAGTGGATATGACACATCAACGTATGCGAACGAAAACAATAGCGCTGATCAGCGGCATCCTTCTTGCGGTGACGCTTGCTGCTTTGCGGCTGGCATTTGCCGAAGAGCCGCGAATACAGAACGGTGAGGCCGCTGCGACGGACGCCAGCGTGCTGCTTTACGTCTTTAACTGCGGAGATTTTCGTTTTCCCTCCGTGGCGAATTTCAGTATTGGCGACGACGAAACCACCGTCCGTGAATTGGTCGTGCCTTGCTACATCATCAACCATCCACGGGGAACGCTACTGTGGGACGGCGGGCTGCCGTCCGCTATCGCCAACATTTCTGGCTGGCAGCGAAACCCGGAGACCGGTGTTCAGGTACGCATGCAGCAAACGCTACAATCGCAGTTGCTCGAAATGGATCTGGGCTTTGACCTAACCAGTATTAATTTGGCGGCTTTTTCGCATATCCACTACGACCATGTAGGGGTTGCCAATGAGCTGACGAATGCCAAGTGGTTAGTGCAGCGAGGTGACTACGAAGTGGTCGCGAAGGGTGGGACGGTGCCTGGCTATGATCCCGCGCTTTTGGCGGAAATTAAGAAGCGACCGACACAGTTAATTGACGGGGATTACGACGTATTTGGCGATGGCAAAGTGCGGCTGATTTCGGCAACTGGACACACGCCTGGCCATCAGGTGCTCTATGTCGAGCTTGCGGACTTTGGACCGTTGATGCAGTCCCGGTACCTATACCATTTTCGTCTCAGCCGAGATCAGCGTCGGGTACCGATGTTTAATGTTGATAAGAATCAGACCCTTGCGGCCATGGACAAAGTTGAGGCATTGGTCTCTGAGACTGGGGCGACCTTTTGGATCGAGCACGATGCTGCTTTGTTTGAAACCCTGAAGCTTGCACCAAACTTTTATCGGTAAGCGTTTAGCCAATCGTCAGGCGATTGGCTTTTCGCTCGATAACCCATCTGACCGGTGTGCTTAAAAGCCCAGCACCGTTGGCCGAGGCGAGCATGGCTATGATTTGGTTTTGCTCCGCTTCATTAAGGTTTTGGAAGTAGCGCTGACTACGCTGGGCAATCCAAACATGGTGCAAGTTAGCGCGATGCTCTTGGCTACGGCCGTTAAATGTGACTTCGGCAGGCTCTAGAGCTGGCTGATCTGTCTGCGTGTCGAGGGGATGACCGGAAGACGGATTTTCGCTGTCCATGGTTTGCTGAAAAGCAAGACTGCTCAGGACGAATGTTTCGCCATATCGGTCAAGTAAGTGACGCAGAAAGGCCAGTGCCGTATCGGGTAACTCGTCGTCTGCAGGATAGGCAACGGGGTAATCGTGGAATTCCGGCGACTGAACCTCTGGTGTGAGCATATGTTCTACCCAGCGAAAAACTCGGGGCGCGTGTTGTTGCATAAAGCTGAGCCCTGCAGGGTCGCGCCCCAAGTGCGCGTGCATGGCTCCCATAACAGCATAGTCCGCAGCGCTGGGGTGCCCTCCCAAAAAGTAGGGGTGATGCTGCAGATGGTTCTCGAACAGTTGCAAAACGGCGAGAAATTGCTGGTTTAAATCTGCTCGCAAGGACTCGCTGGTGGCCGGCAGTCCATAGCTCATCATCCTATCCGCAATCAGGCTGCCGTATTTGTGTAGTTCTTCGTTACTGCCCTGGGGACGAAACGAGCGTCCAAAGTCTGCCTTGACGAAGTCTAGGTTCTCCTCAAACAACCAACGATGCCGCCACGCCAATCCTACGAGGCCCTCGCTGCCCATTAACTCCATCAAATGAACAAAGGTGCGTTGTCGAGGCGTTTCCGGAAACGCGGGCAGTTCGGGAAAGCGTGCTTCCAGATGATCCAAAATCTCAATACTGTCCTGAATCACATGGCCATCAGGCGTCAGCAACTGGGGTATGCGATGGGAGCCTGAGGCAGGTCTGACGTGATTGCGGAAGCGGCTCTCACTGGGCAGACGCTCGATGAAGGAAATACCCTTTTTGCGCAGATGGCTGCGTGATTTTGCGGTGTAGTAAGAGGCGTAGGAACCGTAAAGGGTATAGGTCTCGGTCATGGTTTGCTGTCGCTTAGGCTTGTGATCGTACGCACAGTTCGGCGTTTCATAACGACGATGTTAGCAGTAGCTGCCTTGTAACGGCACGGGGCATGGACTAGCGTCGTGAGCACGCCGAATACGCCTGCCTAAACTTTACCGAGAGGGAAACATGATCGAAATAATGCTTTTGAGCCTGCTACTGCTATTAATCCAACTGATGCTGCCCGGCATTATTGCGCTGGCAGGGGGGCATGTAACCACCGCCTATCTGGTCAGTGCCCGAGACGATGTGCCAGATACTACCGTCGTTGTTGAGCGCGCTCAGCGTGCGGTTGCTAATCTGCTAGAAACCTTGCCCGCATTTTTGGTGCTGGGTGTTCTCAGCCTGATGCAAACAGCCGATGTGCTTATGTTCGCTCAAGCTTGGTTAGGTCTGCGGGTGGCTTATTTGGCCTGCTACCTCGCCGGTATTGCCTATGTTCGCTCGGTGGTTTGGATCGCCGCCCTGGGTTGTTTAATCGGTATCGCGTTGCCGCTGTTTTAGCAGGGAGCGTGCCAAGAATATCCCGGCAACGAGCCAGGCGAGCGAAGTTGCAAGGTGGACAACTTTGGCGTCGCGGCTGGGGTTTAGAAGTCGTTCGGCGAAGGCACCATCCTTTGAAAATTTCGCGGCAGCGATTTGCTGATGAAAGCAAGGCCAAACCCCTGTTCGCGCGGTGGGTGGTTTGATCGATCCGTCAGGACTTATCGAAGCCTGCTGCTCAATTTTTGCAAGACAGCTGTCGTAGCTGGCTTGTGCCAAGCGCTTCTGTGTTTTGAAGGTCGAGGCATCTGCGTAAAGAAACACGCCACTGGCCACAGTGAGAATGAGGGCTAGGCCGAGCAGGAGACGGTTAATTTGGGTGAACGACAACCGGGAGATCGGTATAGCCTCGGACAAAGTTCGAATGCACGCGCTTCTCCGGCCCAACCACCTCGATATGGCTGAAGCGATTCATAATCTCCTCCCACAGGACGCGCAGCTGCATCTCGGCCAAGCGATTGCCCATGCAGCGATGAATCCCAAACCCAAAGGAAACGTGATGACGGGGGTTGACGCGATCTATGATGAAGTCATCTGCCTGCTCAATTACGGTTTCGTCACGATTACCGCTGATGTACCACATGGCTACCTTATCGCCCCGACGGATAGTCTTACCGCCTAGCTCGACGTCCTCAAGGGCGGTTCGGCGCATATGAGTAAGCGGTGTTTGCCAGCGAGTGATTTCCGGCACCATGCTTGTGATTAACGATGGATTGGCGCGCAGTTTGTCGTATTTATCTGGATACTGATTAAGAGCCAAAACGCCGCCAGTAATGGAGTTGCGCGGCGTGTCATTACCGCCAACGATTAGCAAACCCATGTTGCCAAGATAGTCCATCAAGCGGGCAACCATGTCCGAAGTGGCTGGATCTCGCTGCATCAGTGTGATCAGGTCAAAACAGTCTTCAGGCTCTGCTATACGCTGATGCCAGAGATCTTGAAAGTAACTGAGGCATTCCCGCATCATCGCCGTTCTGGCCTTGGCGCCCTCGACGTCTCCACGGCGCACGCCGCTGGTGAAATTGTCGGACCAAACGGTCAGCTTGTCGCGCTCGTCAAAAGGAA
>JAYYHB010000302.1:0-4669 GCA_036157095.1 Pseudomonadota bacterium | reverse complement strand
AGATCTTGAGCTGAGCGGCCAAGGCGATCGAAACTCTGCGATTTTCCAAGTTCGCGGCGAAGATGTTTCCGGCAGTATCGATTTGTCTGAACCATCCCAGCTCGTTGTTGATTTGCTGACTCTTCGCTTGCCGGGATTGTCCTCTGACGAGAATACGCTGCAGGGAAATCACGATCCTATAGATCTGACCTTCGGACGGGCCTTGCCCCGAGCCAAAGTGTTCGTAAACGAACTGATCATCGGCGAAGAGCCCTTTGGACGCTGGAAGTTCGAAATTTCTCCAGAATCCGGTGGCGTGCGCTTCGACATAGAAGATGTGCTGGTTAATGGCGTCGCTATCAAGAACAGTGCGCTCTTCTGGGACTTAGAACGAAACAAAAGCGCATTCTCAGGTGCAGCCTACATGCAGGACTTGGCCGAGGTTCTTCCTCTATGGGGATACGCGCCTGCTGTTACATCCAAGTCGGCTTCAGTTACCGGGAATCTCAGTTGGGCGGGCTCTCCTGCGAACCTGGACATTATTAAGAGCGAGGGAGGGGTTTCACTTGCCGCTATGCAGGGTCGGTTTTTGGACGTCGAGAGCGCGCAGGCGGGCTTGCGCGTATTGAGCTTGCTGAATATTACTGCGCTCACGAAGCGCATAAGTTTCGATTTTTCGGATGTGGTCGGAGAAGGAATCAGTTTCGAAGAAGTCTTCGGTGATGTTCAGATTGAGGGTCAAAAGCTGAGTTTCACCAAGAATCTTATAATCAAGAGCACGTCATCGCGCTATGAGTTTGGGGGTGAAGTTGATCTCAGCGGCAAGGCCCTGGATGCCGAGATGATTGTCACGCTTCCCGTCGGTGACAGTTTACCTTGGTACGCTGCATACTTAGCCTTTGCGAATCCGATCGCCGGATTGAGTGTTGCCGTAGGTGAGCGCGTTTTTCGTAAGCCCATTGAGCGTATGAGCTCGGCAAAATTCGTGGTCTCCGGCACCCTCGATGATCCTGAAGTGACGTTTACTGAACTCTTTAACAAAGACATCAAGGAGGCGGACGCAGCCGGAGAACGACTCTCGCCGGACTTGTTAAAGGAACAAGATGAAGGCGCTAGCGCTCCGTCTGGTGTCGCGCGCTAGAGCGTTATAGCGTTTCGTGTTTGAGGCTTTTGTTTGGGCACAACAAATTCATCACCCGAGTGATTTGATCAAGGTATTAAAAAAATGAATGACATGATCTCGCAAGTAGAACGGCAACTGCTGCAGGCGAAAGGGTTGGGCCTAGATGATATCGAAATCGGTTTAGAGATGTTGTTAGGGCGCGAGATTGATTATGGCGAGGTGTTTGTGCAGAGCATGCGCGGTGAATCTTTTGCGCTGGAAGACGGCATCGTTAAGGAGGGGTCGTTTGGTGTCGAAGCCGGCATCGGTTTACGTGCGCTTGCCGGGGAGCGAACGGGTTTTGCTTACAGTGAAGACATTCGGCTAGACGGGTTAAAGCAAGCTGCTAAGGCCGCGCGCTCAATTGCCGTTACCAATAGTGCCCGAAAAGCTCCGGGGTTTAAGGCTGTCGAGGCTCCATCGCTTTACGCGGCCGCGGACCCAATCAGCAGTTTGACCGACGAAGATAAGGTGGAATTGCTGCGCTGTATTGATCAAACCGCGCGAGCCCAGGACGATAAGGTTAAAGAAGTAACAGTGCGGATTGCAGGCAATCATGAATCCGTACTGGTTATGGCCAGTGACGGCACTTTGGCGGCCGATATTCGTCCTCTGGTGCGACTCGATGTATCGGTAATTGTGGAACACAACGGTCGTCACGAGCGCGGCAACGCCGGGGGTGGTGGTCGTCGCAGCCTGGAGTCGCTTACTTTGGGTGACTGGACCGAGCATCTCGCTAAGGAAGCGGTGCGCATGGCGCTCGTCAACCTAGAGGCGGTTGATGCTCCAGCCGGGCCAATGCCTGTTGTCCTCGGGCCTGGCTGGCCTGGCGTATTACTCCATGAGGCTGTTGGGCATGGTCTAGAGGGAGACTTCAATCGAAAGGGTAGTTCTGCTTTTTCGAATCGAGTGGGTGAACAAGTCGCATCAACACTGTGCACGGTAGTCGATGACGGCACTATGGAAGCACGTCGCGGCTCCCTGAGTATTGACGATGAAGGAACGAGAACCCAGGTTACCACCTTGATCGAAAATGGCGTGCTAAAGGGCTACATGCAGGACAAGCTCAACGCTCGCTTGATGAACGTACCTGCGACGGGCAATGGTCGTCGACAATCCTATGCGCATGTGCCGATGCCTCGAATGACGAACACTTACATGCTGCCGGGGCAGGATCTGCCTCAGGACATCATTAGGTCTGTGAAGAACGGCATCTATGCAGTTAATTTTGGTGGAGGCTCGGTGGACATTACATCCGGTCGATTTGTGTTTTCTGCGACTGAGGCCTACCTCATCGAGGATGGAACGGTAACGGCGCCAATTCGCGGAGCAACCCTAGTGGGTAGTGGCCCCGAGGTAATGACTCGTATTTCTATGGTGGGTAACGACTTGGATTTGGACGGCGGTGTGGGGGTTTGTGGTAAGGATGGTCAGTCCGTACCTGTAGGTGTCGGTCAACCAACACTTAAGGTCGACGAAATAGTTGTAGGAGGCACCTCGACTTGAGCAAAGACTATGATGTGTCGGAAGAGGAATACTCGTCGCTGTGGGCTGTTAGGGTGGAGCGTATGAATCGAAACAACATCCGTTGGGCCTTTCGGTGAGCATCATTGGGCTCTTGCTCGGCGGCAGGTTTCTGTTTGTTTGCAGCGCCAACCAATTGGCGCAGCACTTGGCGCTCAACATTGGGGTATTGGTCGATAAAGCCCGTGAGCGAATTGGCATCCATGGTCAGCCGATCGCGCCACTGCTCGACTGTGTGAAAAAAGTGGCGGGCAGCAGCAGATTGGCCGTCGAGGTCAGCCAGTTGTTCTTCAATCGCCTGGACGTCGATGCTGCGCATAAGTTTGCCAATGTACTGCATTTGCCGTCTGCCACCTTCACGACTGTTGATCCCGACATGCACATCGATAGCCTTACGCAGGGCGTCAGGCAGCTGCAGACGCGCTCGTGTATCGGGTTTTAACTGGGTTAGTTTTAGACCAATTTTTTGTAGGCGCTCGGCTTCTCGTTTAAGCGCGGATTTAGAGAGCTCATCAGGCATAAGTGTGATTACGTGGAAGTACGTCTTTGGATTTTATAGAGCATCAGCAAGAGTTGACCACCTTAGTCGACAACATTCTCAGCGAGGCGAAGCGCCAGGGCGCAGATCAGGCCGAAGTGTCTGCCAGCATGGAGCGAGGCCTAGGCGTCAGCGTTCGTAAAGGCGAACTGGAGAATCTTGAGTTTAATCAGGATCGCGGCTTTGGTATCACCCTTTATGTTGGCAAGCGAAAGGGTTCGGCTAGTACCACGGACAGCAGTCCAGACGCGATTCGCGAGACTGTGGCCGCTGCCAAGGGCATCGCGAGTCACACCGAAGAGGACCCCTTTAGTGGTTTGGCTGAGGCTTCACTTATGCCCACACAGAGTGTGGATTTAGATTTGTATCATCCCTGGGATATCGAGCCCGAGCAGGCAACTGCTATGGCCGTCGAGTGTGAAGCCGCTGGTTTGTCGGTCGATAAGAAGCTGACCAATTCCGATGGGGCTCAGATCAGTTCACAGCAGGCGCTGCGAGTTTATGGCAATAGCCATGGGTTTATTGGCGCCTATCCAAGCACACGTCACAGCATGAGTTGTGTGTTAATTGGCGAAGACAACGACGGCATGCAGCGAGACTTTTGGTATAGCCTGTCACGTCGCTGGCAGGAGTTGGAGTCCGCAGTAGACATCGGCGTTAAAGCCGCCGAGAGAACCGTGCAACGTCTGTCGCCTCAGAAAGCCCCCACAGGCAAAAACCCGGTTGTTTTGGCGCCAAATCTAGCGGCAGGATTGATAGGGCATTTGAACGGCGCTATCAGCGGTGGATCGCAATATCGTAGGGCTTCGTTTTTGCTGGATGCTTTAGGCCAGCAAGTGCTCCCAAGTTGGTTGTCCCTAAGAGAGGAGTCCCAAATGTCGGGTGGGTTAGCAAGCGCTTACTTCGACGGGGACGGTGTTGCGACGAGAAACAATGTCTTCGTCGAAAGCGGTAATCTCTCAAACTATATTTTGTCGTCCTACTCGGCGCGTAAACTTGGGCTGGCGACGACGGGTAATGCGGGCGGCGTTCATAATTTGCACCTTGATGCGCCTATGCGGCCCCTTTCAGCGTTGCTTGCCCAGATGGGTAACGGTTTTTTCATCACGGAACTGATGGGCCAGGGGGTCAATGGTGTAACCGGTGATTATTCGCGCGGTGCGTCGGGATACTGGGTGGAAAATGGCGAGATTGCCTACCCCGTTGCAGAATTTACTCTGGCCGGGAACTTGAAGGATATGTTGCTGAATATCGTCGCCTTGGCTGACGACATTGATGTGCGAAGCAGTATCCTTGCGCCCAGCATGCTGCTCGACTCCATGACGGTGGCAGGTCAATAGGCTGCTCTGCATTAGCTGGCCTAGGCGCAACTGTTCAGGGCTACAGATATACCCAGCTGGAAAGCCCCAAAAAGATGAAAACCCCCGCGACGTCGGTAATGGTTGTTAGGACGTCGCCGCCGGCAA
>JAYYHB010000301.1:0-3064 GCA_036157095.1 Pseudomonadota bacterium | reverse complement strand
CCTATGAGAACGCTTGGCCTATGCTGGCGCGCAACGTCGACACGAGGCGAATTGTTGCAGCAGGTCGCCACAGTCTTACAGCAGTGCATGTCGGGGCCTTGACCCCCGCAGTTGATGACTTCGGCTTAATCTAGATCGGCGATTAAAGCGGCTCGCTGGTGGGCGGTCACTTCATATGTGCCGGGCTGTGAAGCGTGATCGATACCAATAAAAAGCGACTCATCGGATTTGAGGGCAGCCACTTCATCCGCACCCAGCTCGAAGCGCATGAAGTGAACAGCGGCAGCCTTTTCGTCTCGTGTGCGCTCCATATCTTCGTTGGTAATCGCGAATATCTTTTCGCCGGATTCGCCGACACGCACCCACACCGTCTGCTCGATGCCGCCCATGGTAGCCAAGGCAACTTTGCGCTCTTCAACATCACCGTACTCGATCATAAAGGTGGCTTTCCAATTGCTGCCGTCTGGAATGAGTGGATTATAGGACTCGAGTTCTTCCTCGATTTCTGCGGCTTCGAAAATACGCTCGACCCGCAGCATCTCTTGAATCTGATAGCGCATGGTCAAGCGGTCTTCGAAGTAAAGTGTCGCATGGGGCCCGAGGGCGATATTCCGCAGTTTCTTGTGCGCAATCACCTCTGCTCGAAACGTTTGGCGGCGCGAAGCGTACTCTTCTAAAGACCAAAGGTCTGATCGCGTGAGTTTCATAGAATTTCTCTGCTGCATATCAATAAAGTGGCGGTGATTAAATGCCGTAAGCCTTTCGCACCATACTGACCGGGTGCTGTGCTTCGCCCTCATCCATACCGTCAGCGATAAGCCGTCCGGCCATTGGGCAGTCTGAACCAAAAGTGTCCGCTTCACTTTCTGCCACACGCCTGACCACAGGTCGCGCGATCTTCTTTGCCTTCTCAAAGGTTTCGGCTTTCACCGCATAGGTGCCGTCGTGACCCGAGCAGCGTTCAATGGCGGTGACTTCGGTATCTGGGATCAGCTGCAAAAAGTCCCGGGTCTTCATGCCGAAGTTTTGTACGCGCTGATGGCAGGCGACATGATAGGCAACCTTGCCAAGGGGCTGTGGGAATTCAGTAGCAATTAGCTCGTCCTTATGCCGTAGCATTAGGTATTCAAAGGGATCAAAGAAGTGGGCCTTCACATTGGCGATGGCCTCATCCTCGGGAAACATCAGCGGCAGCTCCTGCTTGTACATCAGGACACAGGAAGGAATCGGGGCGATGATGTCATAACCCTCGGCAATGGCCTGCTCAAACACAGGGATGTTGACGTCCTTCATCTTCTCAACTTTCTTCAAGTCGCCAAGTTCGAGTTTCGGCATCCCGCAGCATTTTGCGTCCTGGAGAATCTTGACCGGCACGTTGTTGTGGTTCAGCACGGCGACAAGGTCTTCCACCATCTGGGGCTCGTTGTGATCGCCATAGCAAGTGACGTAGATGGCAACTTTTCCCGTGGTGCGCTCGGTCGCTTTTACCGATTTTTCGTCACCCAGGGTGCTAGGTAGCTGCTTGGTTAAAGCCTTGGTGTTGAAGTGGGGTAGAGGGGCCTCATGATGCAGGCCGAACAGAGCCTCGCCCGCCTTGCGCAGGGTCTTCGATCCTGCTGCGGCGTTGGCAAGCTGGGCAATACCCGGCGTTGAGATCGTGTCAAAGATTGGGTCTGTGGAGGTAATGATCCTGTCCCGCCACTTCGTGTCTTTTTTCTGAAATTTTTGTGCCTTGGCGCGTAGCATCAGGTGCGGGAAATCCAGCGCCCACTCGTGGGGTGGCAGATAGGGGCACTTGGTCTCTGCGCACAGGTCGCACAGAAAGCACTGATCGACAACCTTGCCATAGTCGGCCTTGTCTACGCCGTCCACCTCGAAGGTGTCGGACTCGTCAATCAGGTCGAATAGCGTCGGAAAAGAGTCGCACAGACTGACGCAGCGTCGGCAGCCATGACAGACATCAAAGACCCGCTCCATTTCCGCATGCAGGGATGCCTCGTCATAGAACTCGGGATTCTTCCAATCCAAAGCGTCGCGCTTTGGTGCCTGTAAATTACCCTCTTTGGTGCTCATTGAAGACCTCTATAGAAATGATTAACGGTAGCTATCTTTGTTCTGCCAACAAAAAAGGGGCCCGCTATAGCCCCCTTTGATTATCGCGTTGCCGTTGGGCTTAGCCCATGGCGTCGAGTGCTTTCTGGAAACGATTCGCGTGAGAACGCTCAGCTTTGGCAAGCGTCTCAAACCAGTCAGCGATTTCGTCGAAACCTTCATCGCGAGCGGTCTTGGCCATGCCTGGATACATATCCGTGTACTCATGGGTTTCGCCAGCAACAGAGGCACGCAGGTTGTCGGCAGTGTTGCCCATGGGCAGACCTGTTGCTGGATCGCCGACGGCTTCCATATACTCTAGGTGACCGTGAGCGTGGCCGGTTTCGCCTTCAGCGGTAGAACGAAATACAGCTGCCACATCGTTCTCACCCTCTACGTCAGCCTTTGCTGCGAAGTATAGGTAACGACGGTTCGCTTGAGATTCGCCAGCGAAGGCGTCCTTCAGGTTTTGCAAAGTTTGGCTTTCTTTAAGATCCATTTGCATGAACTCCATGATGGTTAATTGATTCGGTTGGTGGAACCGGTTGTCAAAGACTCGAACAGAAGTCTCAAGTCATCGGCGAGCGGCCTTCCGATGCCGCGCAGTATAGGCGCTAAAGACCACCTTTCTATTTGAATGTTTAGATCGTAGTTATAGGCTACGCCTATCAAATGCCGAACTATGATTGTTTTTGGTAATGATAATGATTCCCATTTCGCCGCAACATGCGCGCTGCCTGTGCGCGCGGGCCAAATACGCAGTTCATCACAATGCCGGTATCTCACGAGAGGCATCGCACAAAAAGAAGCGTACAATCGCGGCCCTTTTTGCTCAAATTTTGACCATGGCCCACGATTTAGTGGCGGGTAGCACCCGCTATGAATTATCCCAACTGATCAAGCTCGCGCTGCCCTTGGTTGCTGCGCAACTCGCGCAAATGGGCATGGGGGTTGTGGATACCGTCATGGCGGG
>JAYYHB010000300.1:0-4541 GCA_036157095.1 Pseudomonadota bacterium | reverse complement strand
TTGCCCAATACTGCGTGCTGATTTTTGCCTACCTGGTGCCCGCCATATTTATTTCGATGTTGGTCACGGGCATTCCTATTCCGCAGATCGGCCTGGGCGCCGAAGTTGCCGACGGCTCCGGGCTATCGGTGCTGGATAAGCTTGATCAGACGCTGACGGAGCTCGGCTTTGCGGCCTACACCGAAGGGGCGAAAAGCACCATCGACGTCTTCGCCATCACAATGGCACTGATGATCGGTACCGCAGGTTTACCCCATGTCATCGTACGTTTTTTTACCGTGCCCAAGGTATCCGATGCACGTAAGTCCGCAGGCTACGCGCTGATTTTTATCGCCTTGCTGTACACCACTGCCCCCGCTGTTGGGGCCTTCGCGCGGCTCAACTTTGTCGATACCGTGCACAACACCCCGTATACCGAAGTAGCAGGTTGGTTTAAGAGCTGGGAGAACATTGGCCTGATTGGCTGGGAGGACAAGAACGAAGACGGACGGATTCAGTACCATCCCGGCGCGCCGTTTGAAGGCAAGCCTACCTTCGCTCCGGAGCGACGATCTGACGGTTCCAGAGATGTTCAAAATACGCCCACATCCGGCGAGAATGAGGTCTACGTGGACCGAGACATTATGGTGTTGGCTAACCCCGAGATCGCTGCACTACCCGACTGGGTTATTGCCTTGGTGGCCGCGGGCAGTCTGGCAGCAGCGTTATCAACCGCAGCAGGATTGCTACTGGTGATTTCCACGTCAGTCTCCCATGACCTTATGAAAATGACTTTCGCCAAGGGGCTGACCGACCGACAGGAACTCTTTTATGCCAGACTCGCGGCGGTTACAGCGATTGGCATTGCCGGTTA
Source organism: Pseudomonadota bacterium (assembly GCA_036157095.1). Classification (GTDB taxonomy): domain Bacteria; phylum Pseudomonadota; class Gammaproteobacteria; order Pseudomonadales; family Azotimanducaceae; genus UBA4421. The sequence goes on along the minus strand of JAYYHB010000300.1, from coordinate 3,688 downwards.
TTTGGGCATCGACCCGCCCGGCTTTGTGGCTCAAGTAGTAGCCTTTGCCTTCGGGCTGGCAGCGGCCTCACTGTTCCCAGCCATCTTGCTCGGCATCTTTGATAAACGCATGAATCGAGAGGGCGCGATTGCCGGAATGTTGGCCGGACTGATCTTCAGTCTTACCTATATCGCGTACTTCAAGTTTGTCTCTCCTCAGATCAACAATGCCGAGCACTGGCTGTTTGAAATTTCGCCGGAGGGCATTGGCACCGTTGGTGCGATAATTAACTTCACCCTCGCCTTAGTGATCTCTCGCTGCACTGGCCCAGTGCCCGAGGAGGTGACAAAAATGGTCGATAACATCCGTATTCCCAGCGGCGTTGGCCAGGCCGCTGGTCACTAGATAATGGATAGAAACCGGGCATGTGTTTAGAACTTATGAGCGCACCCCGCCACTGGCGACAATGACTTCGCCGGTGATCCAGTCAGATTCCGGGGCGCACAGCAAATAAATTGCGTTAGCGGCATCTTCAGGGGTGCCCAATCGGCCTAGCGGAGATGCTTGTTTTGCCGCCGCAATTTGCTCATGACTCAAACCTACCTTGCGCGGTTGACCCTTCACAATGGATATATTCGGTTCCCGCTCATAGGGACTGGTGAGCCGGGTCTCTATCGCCCCAAAGGCTACGGCATTTACTGTCACGTTGAACCGGCCCCATTCCTTGGCCAGCGTCTTGGTCATACCCACTACCGCCGCCTTGCCCGCCGAGTAAGCGAGCTGTGTTGCGCCGCCATGCACTCCCATAGTGGAGGAAATATTGACGACTTTGCGCGTTGATGAATCGGGTCCGCGATTGCCCCGAAGCCATCTACCATAAGCTCGCAGAATACGAAACTGCGCTGTGGCGTGAATATCTATCATGGCATTCCACTGCTCGTCACTCATGTTGTGAATGGCGCTATGCCAGATATAGCCCGCGTTATTCACTACGATGTCTAGGCCGCCGAAGGCATCTATTGCGGCCTGTACAACCTGATCGGCTGCCCCGGGATCCGTAAGGTCAGCGGGATGCGCGACACCACCAGGGATAGAGGCGGCGACCTCTTCAGCGACGTCGGCATCTAAGTCATTTACCAGAACCCTCGCGCCGCAGGATGCGAGCTTGCGAGCGGTCGCCTCACCAATGCCACGACCGGCACCAGTCACCAATGCGTTTTTGCCTTCAAGACCGATCACATCCCTCTCCTTCTCATCGCGGACAGAAACGCCAGAGCGTCCTCTATCACTTTTACAGGGCGCACGATTAGGCCTCGTATTTCGCCTTGGCCTCACGTCGCCGCGCATGCAGCACAGGCTCTGTATAACCACTTGGCTGGGCGGTGCCCGCGAAGATCAAGTCACAGGCTGCCTGAAACGCAACGCTGCCATCATAGTCAGGCGCCATGTTTCGATATTCAGCGTCGTTGGCGTTTTGTTCATCCACCACTCTGGCCATACGCTCCAAGGTCGAGCGCACCTGCGCTTCACTGCAAACACCATGATGCAGCCAGTTGGCGATATGCTGACTGGAGATACGCAGGGTTGCCCGGTCCTCCATCAGGCCGACATCGTTTATGTCAGGCACCTTTGAACAACCAACACCTTGATCAATCCAGCGTACCACGTAGCCTAGAATCCCTTGGACATTATTATCCAGCTCAGCCTGAACCTCTTCTGCAGAGAGATTTTTACCTGCAAGCAAGGGGATTTTTAGGATGTCATCTACACTAGCTGGCACACGCCCACTCAGGGAATCCTGAACCGATGCAACACTGACTTGATGATAATGCAGGACATGCAGAGAAGCGGCGGTTGGTGATGGCACCCACGCAGTGCTGGCGCCTGCCTTGGGATGATTGGATTTCACAGCCAACATCTCAGCCATCTCATCGGGTTTGGCCCACATGCCCTTACCGATTTGTGCCTTACCCTGAAAGCCTGCTCGCAGCCCCACGTCCACATTGTTGTCTTCGTAGGCCGTAATCCATGTTTGGGCCTTGATCACTTCTTTTTCCAGCACCGGTCCCGCTTCCATACTGGTATGGATCTCGTCACCCGTGCGGTCCAGGAAGCCAGTATTGATGAAGACGATGCGATCCTTAGCACGCTCAACGCAGGCCTTCAGGTTGACGCTGGTCCGGCGCTCTTCGTCCATGATGCCCATTTTGAGGGTGTTCGGCGCTAACCCAATGGTCTGCTCAACCCGAGCAAAAAGATCCACGGCCAGAGACACCTCATCGGGTCCGTGCATCTTCGGTTTAACGATGTAAACGCTGCCGGTGCGAGAATTGCGAATATCGCCGTCCTTCTTCAGCAAATCATGCTTTGCCGCCAGACCAGTGATGAAGCCATCTAGAAAGCCTTCAGGTACCTCGTTGCCGTGGGCGTCGAGCACGGCATCCGTGGTCATCAAATGACCGACATTCCGTACTAGCATCAAGCTGCGACCATGCATGACAAGGTCACCTCCGGCAACAGCCGTATAGTGTCGATCCTTATTAAGCTTTCGAACGATCTGGCGACCGCCCTTGCTCATCACCTCTTCCAAGGTACCCTTCATCAGGCCAAGCCAATTGCCATAAACCACACACTTGTCTTGGGCGTCTACCGCAGCAACTGAGTCCTCGCAATCTTGAATGGTGGTCAGCGCAGATTCGGCAAGAACATCTTTGACACCGGCAGGATGAACCGCGCCAACCGCATCTTCTCGGTCAATCAAAATATCTAAGTGCAGGCCGTTGTGCCGCAGTAGGATGCTGCTGGGGTCTTCTTCTCCCACAAAACCGACAAACTGGGATTCATCCTGCAGCGCCGTGTTACCGCCATCTGCCAAAATACAGCGCAGGTGTGCCACGCCTTTTGTGTCCATTCCGATCCCATAACCTACAACATCACTATGGCTGCCATGTGCCAAGGGCGTTACCTCATCAAGAACCTCAGCCACACGAGCGACTACCAGATCTCCCCGCGCTGGGTTGTAGCTGCTGCCTTTTTCGCGGCCCGGCGCTTCGGGAATAATATCGGTGCCATAAAACGCATCGTACAAACTACCCCAGCGCGCGTTGGCAGCGTTCAGGGCATAGCGCGCATTCATGCCCGGCACCACAAGCTGTGGGCCAGCTAGCGCGGCGATTTCGGCATCGACGTTGTCGACTTGAATCGAAAAATCCTCGGGTTCCGGGAGTAGATAGCCAATCGACTGCAGGAACGCTTTGTACTCGGCCTCGTCAAATTGCGCGCCCTTTCGAGCCAGGTGCCACTCATCGATTTGTCCTTGCATGTGTTCACGCGTAGCCAGCAGATCGCGATTTACAGGCCCAAGTTCTTTCACGCAGGATTCGAACCCCGCCCAGAACTCATCTAGCTCAACGCCGGTGCCAGGCACCACTTGCTGAGCCACAAACTCGTCTAATTGGCTCGCTACCTGCAGTGTGCCGCGCGGTACTCTGTTTTGTAACATCGCTACGTCCTGTCTGACTTTGATGGGCGAAAAGTATATCGCCTGCAAAATGCAAATTGCGTGGAATACACAACTAAGATGTGAAATACCTCCCTTGCAGGTTTTTCAGCCATTAACACGCGATGTACGTCGCGAAAGTCTGGCGTGCTAAATTCTAATCAGCAAAATTCAATGGAGAAGCAAATGGGAGATCGATTGGCGGGCAA
>JAYYHB010000299.1:0-3920 GCA_036157095.1 Pseudomonadota bacterium | reverse complement strand
GGATCTTGATATCTGCAGCACTGCCGAGACTGATGCATTCAAGAACCGATTCAAAGTGCTGCTGATCTGTGCTCATTGCGAGTCCAGCTCATGAAAACCAGCGTTGATCAATTCCGTTAGGGCATCGAAAGCGACATTTTCGTCTTCACCTTCGACACGAAGAATGACTTCGCTGTCGATTGGAGCTCCCAATAACAGCAGGCTCATAATTCTCTTGGCATCGGCTTCCACACCAGAGCCATTGGTCAGCGTAATTTTGGCCGCGAAATTTTTGGCGACATCGACCACCTTAGATGCGGCTCTGGCGTGGAGCCCCAGCGGATTCACAATGGTGAGAGTGGTTTGTCGCACGGTGGTTTCAAATTTGTCGGATGTTTTACGACGATTTGCCAAGAGCTGTGGCATATTGGCATCAGAGGTTAGGTTCTATCCAGCTCCCGATGCCGCACCAACACCTGGTCTAGTTGGGATCCGAAATGCTGGCCTAGTCGCTCTGCCATATAGACGCTTCGATGTTGTCCGCCAGTGCAGCCAATACCTACGGTCAAATACACTCGATCATTGTCGGCAAAGCGAGGGATCCACTTTTCTAGGTAATCGGCGATATCCTTAAACATCTCGTTCACTAAGTTTTGGGACTGCAGATAACCGACAACCTCTTCGTGGCGTCCCGTGAGCGGTCGCAGTGCTGGCTGCCAGTGGGGGTTTGGCAAGCAGCGCAGGTCGAAAACAAAGTCCGTATCGACTGGGATGCCGTGTTTAAAGCCAAACGATCTAAACAATAGGCTGACGGAAGTACCGTCGTTCTTAATTATTCGGTGGACGATCTGCTCGCTTAGGTTTTTGCTTGAAATTCTCGTCGTATCGATGGTGAGATTCGCCAAGTCCGCAACGGTTGAAAGTATGTTGGCTTCCATGTCGATTGCTTCACGGAGGTCGACGTTCTGATCCGTGAGAGGATGGCGTCGGCGCGTCTCACTAAACCGCTTCACCAAGGTAGGACTGAGGGCATCGAGATACAGAATTTCGGCATCGATGCCCGACCCTCTCAGCTGCAGAAGTAGCTCTGGGAATTGCTCCAGCCCCGGGCTTCGCGCATCGATACATACCGCGATCTTGGATACTTCGCCGTTTGCAAGATTTGCATGACTGCGCATCAGCTCTTTCAGCAAACCAACGGGTAGATTATCAACGCAGTGATAGCCGGCATCCTCTAGGGTTCGCAAGGCAGTGGACTTACCCGAGCCAGAGCGACCACTGACGATGATTAATTTCATGCAGATCTACGATTAAGGCTGGCCGCAGAGAGTCCTTTGTCTATGCGCTTCAGCTCAGCAAAAAGTGATTCGTTGCACTGAGCGTTACGTAAACAAGTGAGCTGACTGGCATCAGAAAATAACCGGGCTAGGCGCTGTAACGCGTCGATATGTGCTTTTTTTTCATCCTTCGGCACCAACAACACGAAAACGAGGTCAACGGGCTTCTCGTCCGGCGCCTCGTACTCGATGGGTTCAGCCAATGTATAGAATGCGCCGGAAATGCGCTCACAGCTTACTCTGCAATGAGGAATGGCAACCCCATCTCCGAGGGCGGTGCTACCCAAACGCTCGCGCTCTACTAAGGCGTCATAGATTTCGTCGACCGCTTCTTCTTTGTCAATGGCTGCTGGGTCAACCGAGGCCTCGGCAATGATCTGAAACAAACGCTTCCTGCTGCCCGCGTCCACGTCGTGCCGTACGGAATCCGCTTTTACCAATTCGGTGATTGTTAATACGTCGCTCATATCGACCTAATCTTCGATCCGTTATTGAAAGACGGGATGCGCCGGATTCGGTAACCCTGCATTGGGACACCAAGCTGTCAGTCATGCCGCAGTGTCCTGTAATGGCTACCGTTTTGTCTTGCTACGTTTTTTCCTTTGTTTTTTAGCAGCTGCCTATCGATTTTGTCGGCCAGTAAATCGATGGCTGCGTACATATCTTCGGCATCTGCATTGGCAAACAATTCAGCCCCCGGCACATGGGCGGTAGCTTCTGCCTGATGGCAGTGTTTTTCAATATTTAAAACCACGTGCATGTAGGTAATTTCGTTACTATGGCGCTCGAGTTTGCGCATTTTGCCTCGAACGTGCTGCTGCAATGCGTCGGTAAGGTCGATTTGGTGGCCGGTGATGTCGAGTTGCATAGACTGCTCCCTGTGATCCAGTGAATACGAGGAATGGCAAACCATCATCGACGCAGATCGGGAGTACAAGTCAAACCAACTGTTTTCTTTCGTTTGATGGAGGAATAGACAACGATTCCCGGTATTTTGCGACTGTTCGACGTGCGACGTTGATGTTCTGTTCCGCCAGTATTGCCGCGATTTTGCTGTCGCTCAACGGTTTGCGAGGGTTCTCACCCGCGGTAACCTGTTTGATTAACGCACGTATCGCTGTACTGGATACTTCTCCTCCGGTCGATGTTCCAACGTGGGAAGAAAAGAAGTACTTCAGTTCGAACAGTCCTTGAGGAGTGGCCAGATATTTTCGATTGGTTACACGAGAGATGGTCGATTCGTGCAGATCGACTTGTTCGGCAATATCCGCCAAGATCAGGGGCTTCATCGCCATGGGGCCGTGCTCCAAAAATCCTTGCTGCACTTCAACAATTTTCGTCGCCACCTTTAGCAGCGTGTCGTGACGGGTTTGCAAACTTTTAAGAAACCACTTCGCCTCTTGCAGATTGTCTCGCAGATAGTCCTTGTCAGGCCCTGCGGGTACATTCTTTATGAGACTAGCGTAGGTGTTGTTAATTCGAACCTTCGGCAGAGTTTCAGGATTTAGCTCCACTAGCCATCGGCCCTGGTCTTTACGGACCAACACATCGGGGACTTCGTAGTCCGCGGTTTCCTCCAACACGCTTGAGCCGGGTCTCGGCTGCAATGTACGAATCAGTGCAACTACCTGGCTTAGCTCCGATTCTGACAAATGCGTCTGCCGCACGAGAGTCGCGAAATCTTTATTGCCTAAAACATGCAGATGCGTGGTTACTAGGTCTTTAGCTTCTTTTAGCCAAGGGGTGATTTCGTCGAGTTGCTCAAGCTGTAGGAGCAAACATTCCCTTAGATCTCGCGCACCAACGCCAACGGGATCGAACTGCTGAATACGGCGCAAAATCTCCTCGACCTCTTCTAATGCAGGAGGCGACTCATTACCCTCGTGATTGCGCGCTAAGGTTTCACAGATTTCTTCGAGGGTAGTACCCAGTAGTCCGTCGTCGGTAATCTCGTCGATTATCGCCATGGCAATTATTCGGTCTGATGTCGCCATGGGGGTGAGGTTTAGCTGCCATAGCAAATGGCTTTCGAGTGTTTCTTCGGCACTGTCGTTAGAGCCAACGTCGTAGTCGTTTTCACCAGCCGCTCCGCTCGGTGCTTGGGGGTAGACTTCGTCCCAGTTTGAATCTACTGGAATTTCATCGGTCAAAGGTGCCTGAAGTTGATCGCTAACATCAGACTCTCTAGGACCGTCGATAGCGGTATCCATGGTATCGGTTGAGACCATCTCCTCGCCATAATCGCTTGGAGGTGCGTCCAGACCAATATCGGCAAAGTCATCTAGGTAGTTATTGTCTTGGTCAGATGCGTTTGTTGAAGATTCCGAATAGTCGTCCCCAGCTACGTCACCTGGCGGTGCATCAGCGCTATCGATTGATCGCTCTGAAACCTCCTGAGAATCGCTGCCGCTGTCACCTGCGAAATCATCCTCGACTTCCAGTAAAGGATTAGCGTCAAGGTTGTCCTGAACCTCCTGCTCAAGCTCAAGCGCGCTAAGCTGCAATAGGCGTATTGCCTGCTGCAGTTGCGGAGTCATCTTGAGCTGTTGCCCAAGCTTGAGAGACAGGCTTTGCTTCATGAAGATTGCTTTATGGCCCCATAGG
>JAYYHB010000298.1:0-6357 GCA_036157095.1 Pseudomonadota bacterium | reverse complement strand
AAACCGAGGCGAGTCTATATTGCGCGCGTCTGAAACCGGAGGGGGTGGGAGACATTTAACGCTGCATATTAGTGCGCTTGAGCGCAAATCTCAATGTGGTGTTTTTCCTAAAATAAGCGCACTGGGGGATACATGAACACCGAGCAAAAAATCATCTACACCGAGACAGATGAAGCTCCGCGACTCGCCACGTTTTCCTTTCTGCCCATTATCAAAGCTTTTTCCGATGCGGCAGGCGTTCAGGTGGAGACGCGGGATATCTCGTTGGCGGGCAGAATTTTGGCGAGTTTTCCTGAGTGGTTGAGCGAGGATCTGCGTATTGCTGACCATCTGGCCGAGCTGGGAGAGCTAACCCAAGACGAGGCGGCAAACATTATTAAGCTGCCAAACATTAGCGCCTCGAACCCGCAAATGCTCGCAGCGATTAAGGAACTCCAAGGGCAGGGGTATGAATTACCCGAATATCCTGAGGAGCCGCAGAATGACGCGGAGCGAGACATCAAGGACCGCTACGATCGGGTCAAAGGCAGCGCGGTTAATCCCGTACTTCGTGAAGGTAATTCGGACCGTCGATCGACCAAGGCCGTGAAAGACTACGCGAAGAAACATCCGCATTCCATGGGGGAATGGACAGCTGATTCGAAAAGCCATGTTGCACATATGAATGCAGGGGATTTCTACGCCAGTGAAATCTCGACCACCATGGATCAAGACGATCAGCTGTCGATCGTCCTGCGTACCCAAGAGGGTAGCGAGAAGCTTGCAACAGGTATTGGGGTCAGTGCGGGCGAAATCGTTGATGCTGCCTTCATGAGCAAGGCAGCCCTGTGCGCCTTTTATGAGGAACAGTTAGCCAAGACCGAAGACGGAGTGCTTTTCTCCCTTCACCTCAAAGCCACCATGATGAAGGTGTCAGACCCGATCATATTTGGCCATGCTGTTAAAACCTATTACCGCGAGGCCTTTGAAAAACATGCTTCGGTATTCGCCGATCTGGGCGTCGATGCGAACAACGGCGTTGGTGATGCCTACGATAAAATTCAAAGTCTGCCAGAGGATCAGCAAGCTGAGATTAAGGCTGATCTGGACAATTGCTTAGTCAAGGGCCCTAACCTTGCGATGGTCAATTCCGATTACGGCATAACTAATCTGCACGTACCCAGCGATATAATCGTAGATGCTTCCATGCCGGCTGCGATACGAGAATCAGGCAAGATGTGGGGTCCGGATGGCGGTTTGCATGATATGAAGGCAGTCATTCCCGACCGTTGTTACGCCACGGTTTATCAAGAAGTGATCAACGACTGCAAGGCGAAAGGGGCCTTGGATCCCACGACTATAGGTTCTACCTCTAATATCGGCCTGATGGCCCAGAAGGCGGAAGAATACGGCTCTCACGATACAACTTTCGAAATTGCCCAAGATGGACAAATCGAGGTAACGAGCGCAAGCGGTGAGGTGCTCCTCGCTCACAGCGTTAAAACCGGCGACATTTGGCGCATGTGTCGGGTAAAGGATGCAGCGGTTCAAGACTGGATCAAGCTTGGTGTCGAACGCGGTCGGCATACTGGAAGTGCGGTCATTTTTTGGCTGGACGAAAATCGAGCCCATGACGCTCAGCTGATCGCCAAACTGCGTCGGTACTTGCCCGAGCACGATACCAACGGCCTAGATATTTCTACTTTGAAGCCCGCAGACGCCACCAAGCGCTCTCTGAAGCTGATGCGTCAGGGTCAAGACACCATTTCCGTTTCCGGCAATGTATTGAGAGATTACCTAACAGACTTGTTTCCAATTCTAGAGCTCGGTACCAGCGCAAAGATGTTGTCTATCGTTCCCCTGATTAACGGCGGGGGATTATTTGAGACAGGCGCGGGCGGTTCTGCGCCAAAGCATGTTCAGCAGTTTGAAGCAGAAGGGCATCTGCGCTGGGATAGTCTCGGAGAGTTTTTGGCACTTGGAGCGTCACTGGAACATCTCGGTCGGGTGTTTGATAACGACGCGGCAAAATTGTTGGGGGAGACGCTAGACGAGGCGATTGCAGAATTCCTCGATAGCAACCGTTCGCCTTCGCGTCGAGTGAACGAGATCGATAATCGCGGCAGTCATTTTTACCTCGCTAAGTTTTGGGCCGAAGCTGTAGCGCGACAGGATAAACATCCTGCATTGAAGCAGCGTTTCGCCGCCTTGGCCGAGCGTCTGTCAGCATCTGAGGCGCAAATCAACGAAGAGTTATTAGCGGCCCAGGGTGAGCCAGTGAATCTCGGTGGATACTATGCGCCCAATCCCGAACTTGCGGCCATGGCCATGCGACCTTCCAAGACGTTAAACGAGGCAATCGACTCCGTATAACTCCGCGATTCGCAGATTACTCGGTCTCGGTGTTGACCGAGGCCGAGGTGTCGTTCTCTGCTCCGGGTTCAGCGGCCGGCTTTGAAGTTCCGGTAGCGATAGGAATAATATCCGTGGCCTGGGGGCCCTTGTCGCCAATGGTGACCTCAAATTGAACCTGATCGCCAGCGCTAAGGGTTTTGTACCCATCCATACACACAGCAGAAAAATGTGCGAAAAGATCTGCTCCACCCTCTTCAGGGACGATGAACCCGTAACCTTTTGCATTGTTGAACCACTTAACAGTACCAGTGGGCATGATTTTCTCTCCTAATTCGTGAGCGAGAGTCCGAAAAAAGTTTAGACGAGTCAAGGGCTTAGCTCGCTTCGAATGTTCAGAGTCGAGAGCGAATTCTCGTATCCGCACTTGGGTTCGTGCGCACAGTCCCAATAATGGTTCAAACTGCTGAGTGATCACGACATTTCTACCACAATGTCGAGTGTAGTCTCCTAGTAAATCAAGCAGCCGATGCGTCGGGCGATTCCAGCTGGCTTGATGTGGTTGAGGCATTTACAACCCACAAAGGGTGCTGATAAACACTGGTATACCGGCAGCGTCGGCAGAGAACTACAGATGAACCTGGATTTGTATGCAATGCGAGCAATCGAAAAGCTCAAGCTATGGTGGATAATTGGACAGGCCGGGGACGGTGATGATCCCGAGGCCGGGGAAGATCAAGATGTTGGCGTTGTTACCGAGGAAGCCGATCCAGAGCTGAAGCGCCCACCGATGTTCAAAGTAATGCTGCTAAACGATGACTACACGCCTATGGAGTTTGTGGTACACATTCTAGAAGTATTTTTTGGCATGAATCGTGAGAAGGCCACCCAGATTATGCTGGTCGTGCATACGGAAGGTGCGGCAGTGGTGGGCATTTTTCCACGGGATATCGCTGAGACGAAGTCAGAACAAGTGAATCACTATGCACAAGAAAACAATCATCCTCTGATGTCGACAGTAGAACTCGCCGATTAACGGGGTTCATTGAGCAAAGACGTAAACGGAATTAGCAGCAAAGAGCGCATAACCTTAAGCAGAGAAAGAAAATGTTGAGCAAGGAATTAGAGAAATCGCTAAACGAAATCGCTCAAAGCGCGAGTTCTCGTAGACATGAATTCATTACTGTTGAGCACCTGCTACTAGCGCTGCTAACCAATCAAGCAGCTATTGATGTGCTTAAGAATGTTGGTGCGGATGTTGGCAAGCTCGGCACCGAGCTAGAAAAATATATCGAAGAAACCACGCCAGTGCTTCCCCCAAGTGACGAGGAGCATGGGCCGCAAACGACCCTGGGTTTTCAGCGAGTCGTATCTCGCTCACTGTTTCATGTGCAATCTTCGGGACGCAAAGAGGTCACGGGCGCCAATGTCCTCGTCGCCATATTTAGCGAACAAGAAAGCCAAGCCGTCTACCTACTGAAGGTTCAGGGTATAAGTCGCATCGATGTGGTGAACTACATCTCTCACGGCATCAGCAAAGTCGAGGATGGCGAGGAGGAGGCCCAGCCCCGCGCTGGTGCTGATGGCGGCGAGGAACCCGGTGAAGCGGGTCAGAAAGCACTTCAGCTCTATGCTACGGATCTCAACGAGGAAGCCAGAGCAGGGCGCATAGATCCCTTGGTCGGCCGCTCAGAGGAACTCGAGCGGGTGATTCAGATCATTTGTCGTCGGCGCAAAAATAATCCTTTGCTCGTCGGGGAAAGTGGTGTTGGCAAAACAGCCATCGCAGAGGGTCTAGCAAAGCGGATTGTTGATGAGAAAGTCCCCGAAGTGGTTGCAGGCAGCATCATTTATTCCCTAGACCTAGGAGCCCTGGTCGCTGGTACTAAGTATCGAGGAGACTTCGAAAAACGGTTTAAAGCGGTATTGGCGGAGCTCAAAGAAACGGAAGGGTCGATTCTCTTTATCGATGAGATCCACACCATTATTGGCGCCGGCGCCGCTTCAGGGGGCGTTATGGATGCCTCCAACCTTCTTAAACCCTTACTGACTTCCGGACAGATGCGATGCATGGGGTCGACGACCTATCAAGAGTATCGGGGCATCTTTGACAAAGATCGGGCGTTGTCGCGCCGTTTTCAAAAGATCGACGTCGTCGAACCCGACGTAGACGATACCTATCGGATTTTGAAAGGTCTGAAGTCGCGTTTCGAAGAGCACTACAATCTTCGCTATACCGATAAAGCACTGAGAACTGCTTCCGAGCTGGCAGCAAGGTATATTAACGACAGATTCATGCCCGACAAAGCCATTGATGTGGTGGACGAAGCCGGTGCAGCCCAGCAGCTGCAGCCCCCCAGCAAGCGCAAAAAGAGTATCGGAGCCGCAGACGTCGAGCAGGTTGTCGCCAAAATAGCCCGCATCCCATCCTCTCAGGTGACCTCTTCAGATAAAGCATCCCTGCGAGACTTGGAAGGTAATTTAAAGATGGCCGTCTTTGGGCAAGACGAGGCAATTGAGCAGTTGGCCTCTGCCATCAAGTTATCTCGCGCTGGATTAAAGAGCGGCGAAAAGCCGATCGGCTCATTTTTATTTGCAGGTCCAACAGGTGTGGGTAAAACAGAGGTTTCAAAACAGCTGGCTCACAGCATGGGCGTAGAGTTACTGCGCTACGACATGTCCGAGTATATGGAACGCCATACGGTTTCTCGCCTTATCGGCGCGCCTCCCGGTTATGTGGGTTTCGATCAGGGTGGATTGCTCACGGAGGCAGTCACGAAGCACCCTCACTCCATCGTTCTGTTGGATGAAATCGAAAAGGCCCACCCTGAGGTTTTCAACCTGCTGCTTCAGGTGATGGATCACGGCACTTTGACCGATAACAACGGTCGCAAGGCGGACTTTCGCAACGTGGTCCTCATTATGACCACAAATGCTGGCGCATATGAAATGGGGCGCCCGTCCATTGGTTTTGCGGAGCAGGACAATTCCAGCGACGGCATGGAGGTGATTCGACGTATGTTTACGCCGGAGTTTAGAAACCGTCTAGACGCCATCGTTCAGTTCAGTGCGCTTAACATTGAAGTCGTGAAGACCGTTGTAGACAAGTTCTTGACGGAGCTGCAGGCACAGCTCGACGAGAAACGAGTCACCCTCGAGGTCGACGAGGAAGCCCGCGAATGGCTCGCCCGTGAAGGCTACGATGAGAAAATGGGTGCAAGGCCCATGCAGCGCCTCATACAAGAAAAGATCAAGCGTCAGCTGTCGGAGGATCTGTTATTTGGTGACCTTGTTTCAGGTGGCACTGTGCATGTGGGCATCGAGGACAATGATCTGAGCATCAAAGTTCTCTCGGCGGCAGAAGCGTGACAGGCCGTGTTGTTGTTTGGGCGGCACAGGGACCGCCCGGTCGCCACGTGCCAATGGGCACTCACATGAGGGGTTAAAGAAAAAGGGTTACATACGAAAGGTAATTCGACCCTTACTAAGGTCGTAGGGCGTCAACTCTACTATGACTTTGTCACCAGTAAGAATGCGGATGTAGTTCTTGCGCATTTTTCCCGAAATATGAGCGGTTACGGTATGCCCGTTTTCTAACTCGACGCGAAACATCGTGTTGGGCAGGGTGTCAATGATAGTACCGTCCATTTCGATCTGTTCTTCTTTCGCCATGCGGCCTCTTGGTGATTACGAGGGGCGCGATGGTGCCAGAAGGGCGTGGTAAATTGAAGAGGCTAGCTGGACTGTCTCGCTGACGGATTCATGTGAGCAGAAGCCAACGTCCGTCAATATACATCTGCAGTGGCCGGTATTGGCTCTTGTATGACATTTTCTGTGATTCTTTTATCCAATAGCCCAAGTAGACGTAGGACAGTCCCAAAGACTGGCAAAGTTCAATTTGCTGCAGAATGCTAAAGACACCAAGCCCTCGATGCTGAACATTTGGCTCGAAGTAGGTGTAGACCGCCGACAGCCCGTCTTCCAGTTGATCCGTCACGGCAACGCTTAGCAGTCGCTGTCCCTCAT
>JAYYHB010000297.1:0-2655 GCA_036157095.1 Pseudomonadota bacterium | reverse complement strand
TTCAGTTAGGCCACCAGCCCGCCAGAACAGGCAACAGGCATTCGGGTATGGCCTTGGCTCCCTACAATGTTTACAAGGCCAAGGACGGACATGTGGCCATGATCTGTTTTCGCGGAGAGCATTGGCTGCGCCTGTGTGATGCCATGGGACGGCCAGAACTTAAAGCCGACGAGCGGTTTGCTCGCACCAAGGATCGCGCGCGCAATATGGATGAGGTAGATGCCTTGGTGGAGCAATGGACCCGAACGCTGACCAAGGCTGAGATTTTTGCGATTGCGCAGAACGCTGGCATGATTTGCGCGCCAGTTCAGACCCTTGAAGAGGTGGTGAATGACCCGCAGCTGCTGGCTCGTGGCACTCTCGCTTGGACAGAGGACCAATGGGGCGAGCAATCGCTGAAATTTCATACGCCAATCCGCTTCAAAGGCCTGCAAACACCCGAGGTGCCGGATATGCCGAGCCTTGGTGCGCATAGTGAGTCGGTACTGCTGGAGTTTCTCGGCATGGAAGCCGATGAGGTGGCTCGTCTGCGCGACAAGCAGGCTATATAGAACCCAAGGTACCTTCACTGTTTGCATATATATGCCTGTGCTAGGCTCCCGCACCGTTTCCGATAGAGCGACGAGGCCATGAGCAACGACGACACTAACCCAACTGTTTTCAATACCATCGAAGAAGCGCTTACGGCGATTCGGCACGGTGAAATGGTCATGGTGGTCGATGACGACGACCGTGAAAACGAAGGTGATCTGATCATGGCGGCGAGCAAGGCCACACCGGAAGCCGTGGCCTTCATGATCCGTCATACCAGCGGCATCCTATGTACGCCGATTTTGCAGGAGCAGGCCATAAAACTGCACCTGGATCCCATGGTTTCGCGCAACGATGCGCCTATGAGCACTGCCTTTACGGTATCGATCGATTACAAAGAAGGCCTCACCACAGGCATCTCTGCTGAAGAACGCGCGGCAACTACTCAGGCGCTTACCAACAGCAATGTCAGCGCAGACGACTTCGTGCGCCCAGGCCACATCTTCCCCTTGGTGGCGCGTCAAGGTGGGGTTCTGGTGCGTTCGGGTCATACCGAGGCAGGTACCGATTTGGCGATCCTGGCGGGTCTGCCCCCGGTTGGTCTGCTGGCGGAGCTTGTGAATGACGACGGCACGGTTCAGCGCCTACCAGAGCTCATGGCATTTTCCCGCGAACATAATCTGAAAATCATCACCATTGCTGACCTTATAGCCTACCGGCAGCAGCGCGAGCAGCTTGTTCAACGCAGCTACGAATTTGCCGTGTCCACGGTAATTGGTAAGGCCCAGGCCTACGGCTACAAGACTAAGTTTGAGGAGGCCGAACATATAGCCCTGGTGTTTGGTGATATACAGGCCATGGAGTCGGTGCCCGTGCGCATTCATCGGGAAAAACTCGTCGAAGATATTTTCGGTGCACAGTCTGAGGAACACCCGAATAACCTGCTTAATGCCGCCATGAAGCGTATTGAAGCCCTCGGCGGCGGTGTACTCATTTATCTGCGTACTGGCTTCGTTGGCGTCCCGCTGGAGGATTTTGAATCCCAAAGCCGTGAAGATCAGCGTCGCAGCCAATGGCTTGAGGTAGGCGTTGGCGCGCAAATGTTGCGGGACTTGGGTCTGAGTAAAATTCGGCTAATCGCAGGTCGCAATGTCGACTACGTAGGCGTAGAAGGTTTTGGCCTCACCCTGGTCGATACCGAAATGCTTTAGCAGCGCTGGCTGCTAGCGCCGGTAATGAAAAATGGCCTCTTGGTCTTTCTTGCCGACATAAACGATGCGTAAATCTTCCGTGCGTGTATGGCAGACCCGGCACCTGAGCTTTGATCGCATGGTATTTACTTGAGTGTTACCGCCCAGCCGCTCGATAAGGGTTTTTAAATCAAGCTTCGTTTGGCGCTGGCAAGTTTCACATACGGCATAAAGGTGGAAGTTGTCGGCCATATCGCTGAGAGATTGCATAGAAGGGTGCCTATGTGGGAAGTCCTGCAAGGCGTAATACTGTATAAATATACAGATTAGGAAATCAATCAAAATATCAACTTTTGATGATCAGGTTGGTTCGGGTGGCGCGCTATCATGCTCTTGGCCCAGGCCGGGTTAGGTGCCACAGTGTGTCATCTCTCGCTAATTCAAAGACGGACTATGGCGACCACATCTACCGCTTCTTCTTTACCTATCGCCATCACCATGGGTGATCCGGCCGGTGTCGGACCCGAGATTCTCGCGCGAACTCTTCTTGATGGAGACAAAAATGCCGATGCCCGCGACAAAAAGACTGAGACTGAGCACATCCGATGGATTTTGGTAGGCACTAAATGGGCATTGGAGAAGGGCGCCGCAACCCTGTCACGAGCCTTGCCCCCACTACATCACATCGCTGCGCCTGATGAAGCTATACCGGGCTGGAATCTGCTCGATCTTGGCATTCCGGAGCCTGAAGACTTCCGCCTTGGTAATGTGCAGTCGGCCTGCGGCGAACTTGCTGTGAAAGCTGTGGAGTGGGCAGCCACACGCTGTTTGCAACGCGAACTGGCGGCCATGGTGACGGCCCCCATAAACAAAGAAGCCATTCATGCCGCTGGGTATGTGAACGATATTGGTCACCAGGAAATTCTTGCTCGTC
>JAYYHB010000296.1:0-4458 GCA_036157095.1 Pseudomonadota bacterium | reverse complement strand
ATCGTGAAACCGGACGGTCGCGAGGATTTGGATTTGTCGAAATGGAAGATGGCGCAGAAGCCGCAATCGAAGCACTAAACGGCTTAGATTTCAAAGGCCGAGCACTAAGGGTCAATGAAGCACAAAGCAAGCAACGCCCTGGTGGCGGAGGCGGCGGTCGTCGTTTCTAAAACGATCTAGCAATCGTTATTAAAAAGCCCTGATGTTTTAATCGGGGTTTTTTTTGCTCAGATTTTGCAAGGCCGAGAGGGTTCCAGGGCAAATTCAGGTATGAGTAGTATCAGAGACAGAGGGAGGAAATGAGAGAAAGACAAAGGACCGTGAAAAGTGCGATGGCTAATCGTAGAGGTGGCAGGCTACCAGCCGCTGGGAATGTAAATCCTCAGAGGTAGTTGGCACTGGCTTGAGCGTCGGCGTCGTTGTCCAGCAGTGCGGCATAGCCTGAGGACAGCGATTGGCGAATCGGCAGCCAGCAGGCACATTGACCGGAGAGGGTATCTCGCCCTGAATCGTGGTTGACCGTCGGTTCCGCTCGTGGTCCGGGTCTGCCTCGGGGTTCGATGCGATCAATGTCTGTGTGTAGGGGTGCTTAGGGTTGAAGAAGACATCGGAAGATGTGCCAATCTCTACCAGCCCACCTAAATACATGACCGCCATGCGATCGCTGATGTAGCGCACCATAGAAAGATCGTGGGCAATAAACAGCAGGGTCAGACCCAAGTCTTCGGTAAACTCACCCAGCAGATTGACCACCTGTGCCTGTACCGAGACATCCAAGGCAGAGATGGGTTCGTCACAGACGACAAATTCCGGCTGTAGGATAAGCGCTCGTGCAATACCAATGCGCTGCCGTTGTCCCCCAGAAAATTCGTGGGGATATCGTGAGCGGTGGTCTGGACTTAATCCGACCAGCTTGAGCCAGTGCGCTACTCGGTCTTGTACATCGCTGGCACTGAGTTGTGGCTGCAGCCGCAGACCCTCGCCAACGATCTCGCCAACGGTCATCCGCGGGTTCAGCGACGAATACGGATCTTGAAAGATCATCTGCATCTTTGGCGCCATGGCGCGAAAATCCCTGGCTTGGTATCGCTGGGGGAGAATTTGTCCGTCGTAGGAAACTCTGCCGTCGGTTTTGTTGTGCAGGCCCAACAGCGTTTTGCCCAAAGTAGATTTACCGGAACCGCTTTCGCCGACCAGGCCGACTATTTCTCGTGGATTGATGGATAAACTCACGTCGTCTACGGCATGCACCCGCTGATTGCCGCCGAGGTCAAAATATTTAACCAGATGCTGGATATCTACCAAGGGCTTCATCGTCCTGCCTCATGGCCCGACACCAAGCCGTCTGGCAAAGGGCCCGCCATATCATGGTGAAGCCAGCACTGTGTTTGGTGGGCCCGCCCGAGGTTGCTCGTTGGCGGGGCTTGCTGTGCGCAAACCTGCATCGCATAGGGGCAGCGCGGGTGATAGGCGCAGCCGCGCGGGGGGTTGAATAAATCTGGCGGTGACCCGTCAATGGCAACAAGGGTTTGTTCGGCCTCGGTGCTTTTGTTATTCGTCGGCATGGCTTGCCGCAGGCCCTGGGTGTAGGGATGACCCGAGCGGTAAAAAATATCGTCCACGCTGCCTTTCTCTACTACCTCACCTGCGTACATCACCATCACCTCGTCTGCCATGCGGGCAACTACGCCCAGATCGTGGGTGATGAGGATGATCGCCATACCCGTTTCTTTCTGTAGGTCGCCCAGCAAATCAAGAATTTGGGCTTGAATGGTGACGTCTAGTGCCGTCGTGGGTTCATCGGCCACCAAGATAGCTGGCTCGCAAGCGATAGCCATGGCGATCATGGCGCGCTGCAGCATCCCTCCTGAGAACTCGAAGGGATATTGTTTGGCGCGTTTGGCCGCTTCGGGGATTTTGCTCATATCCAGCAGTTCGATTGCCCTGGCAAAGGCCTCGCTCTTGCTATAGCCCCTGTGCACCTCGAGGGTTTCTGCAATCTGGCTACCGATATTCATAGTGGGATTCAGCGAGGTCATGGGATCCTGAAAGATCATGCTGATCTGGCTGCCGCGGATATCCTGCCCGGCGATCATCTTCGAGGCCAAGATGTCCTGTCCGCGCAAGCGGGCGCTGCCCTGATGTATGCGTCCAGGAGGCATGGGAATTAGGCCCATCAAACTTTGTACGGTGACCGACTTGCCGCAGCCCGATTCGCCGACAATGGCTAGGGTCTGGCCGGCAAAGACGTCAAAGCTGACACCGCGCACCGCTTGCACCACACCTCCGTGGGTTTGAAAATCGACGTGTAGGTTTTCGACCTGTAGCAAGGGATTAGACATAAGGCTGTCTCGATAGGGTTGGCAACCTCACTGGTCGAAAATTAAATAATTGGAGCATGACTATTACTCTGCGCCCCGCATACGCGCATCCAGGGCGTCCCGCAGGCCGTCGCCCAGCAAGTTAAAGGCGAGAACGGTAATACTGATGAGCAGAGCCGGAAACATCAGTTCATGGGGACGGGTTAGCATTGATTTGATGCCCTCGTTGCACATGGCGCCCCAGGACGGTGTCGGCGGTGCGACGCCCATGCCGATAAAAGATAAAAAAGCTTCGGTGAAAATGGCGCTGGGCACCTGAAAGGTAATGGTTACCAATATCACCCCAAGGGTGTTGGGCAGCATATGGCGGCCTATTACATAGGTCGTGGTGCCCCCGAGTAGGCGCGAAGCGCTCACGTAGCCCTCTTCACGTATCTGTAAAACTTGTCCGCGCACTAAGCGCGCTGGAGCCGGCCAAAGCAAAATAATCATCGCCACCAGCATAGGCCAAATGCCGCTCTCCCCGGGGCCGATACCAAAGATCACTTTGAACAGGATCATGAAGAGCAAGAACGGCAGGGCGACAACAAAGTCCGCGAAACGCATCATGGCTTGATCCGTGGCGCCGCCGAGAAAGCCAGCGACGGATCCGTAGATCACACCAAGAAGCACAAACGCCAAGGGCGCGAAGAGGCCAATGAACAGCGACACCCGGCCGCCGTACATCAGGCGCGCCAACATGTCCCGACCCAAGTAGTCGGTACCTAAGGGATGCCATGCAAGCTCCAGCGCCATGCCAAGCTGGGCATCGTTCTCGCTCTCAATCAGTCCCCGCTGCAGAGCTTCTGCCGCGGAGATGACTCGCGTTACCTGAACCGCCTCCGTAACTGTGTTCGAGGTTTCTGCACCCTTGGCGTCCAGCATCACCAGGGAGTAATAGTAGGTGCCGGCTTGCAGGTCTAGACGGTCCTCGAAGTAGCTGCGATTTAGCTCAGCCAAAGGCAGGCCAAGGCTGCCAGTGTCGATTGGGTCAAAAAGATTGCGATACAAGCGATAGCGAGTGTCATTCTCCATTGACCAAACAAGACGCACCGCCTGGGTCGTAGCCGGCATCGCCAACGTAAAGCCCAGAACATTGTCGTCAAGCCTGGTGGCTTGCTGCTCTGGAAGCCATGGCTGAAACGGGGCAGCCAATGTAACGCTGCGTTCCGCGCCGGGCCCAATGCCTATTTGATCAAGATCCTGGGCAGCTGGGTCCACCTGCCAGAGGTAGGGCCCAATGCTCACAAAGGCTAGCAGGAATGCAATCAGTCCCAGAGACGCCATGGCCCTGGGGTTTTCTTTAAAACGTCGCCAGGCATCTGCCCAATATGAAAGGGAAGGTCTGCTGAGCTGCTGATCGGAAACACTGCCCTTCAAGGGCTGGAAGTCTTCGTGGCTTAGGCTTGGGGCGGTCATTTCTCGACCCTCACGCGAGGATCAATCAACCCGTATACAAGGTCCACCAGGATCACCATAGAGACCAAAAACGCACCGTAAAATACCGTGGTGCCCATAATTACCGTGTAGTCGAGTTGCTGAATGGCCTGCACAAAGTAGCGACCCAATCCAGGAATCGCAAACACGATCTCCACCACGAACCCGCCAGTGGTAATGCCTGCAATGGCAGGCCCCAGCACGGTAACGACCGGTAAAATGGCGTTGCGAAGCTGATGACGACTGAAAATCTGAGTGGCGGGCAAACCCTTTGCCTTGGCGGTACGTATGTAATCCGTGCTGACCACCTCCAGCATCGACGAGCGCATAAGGCGTGTCAGATAGGCCATGGTAGATAGGCCCAGGACGAGGGCGGGTACCAACATATGCCAGACGGTGCCCCAACCGCCAATGGGCAGAATTGTGGTGCCTGCGGCAAGGTTGGCGCCAACCAAGGACCACTGGCTGATGGCAGCGACCACAAAGCTGGGTAACGAAATGCCCAGGATGACTAAGAACATAATCACTACGTCCGGCCAGCGATTTCGGTAAAGAGCGGTGAGCGCACCCCATAACACACCGCCCAACCCAGCGAAGACAATGGCCAATATTCCCAGGGTCGCAGAAATCGGGAAGTGCTCGCGAATGATGTCGTTTACCC
>JAYYHB010000295.1:0-4524 GCA_036157095.1 Pseudomonadota bacterium | reverse complement strand
ACCAAGTATGGGGTTCGCTTCACCAGCCAAGTGTGGCCCGGCGACACCCTTAACTCGACGGCAACAGTCGTCGACGTCACTGACGGCATTGTCAATCTGAACGTAGAAACCACCAATCAAGATGGCGCTTTAGTGCTATCGGGATACGCAGCCGCGAGAGTGGACTGAGGACAAACGACGCAACAGGAGGCCAGTATGAGTTCCGGCCTCTTGTCGCGTACTACCATTTTTCTACCGACGTGCGTACGTCCAGCTCGAAGCTCCAAGCCTGTCGGGGCTGTTGGTACAGATAGACATAGCCATCAACGATACCGTCAATACTGATCATGCCTTCATCGCCGAGTTTGGCCGCATAATCGGGTATGCCTTTCTTGATTTTCTCACCGCCGATAGGCCCGTCTATAACCACATGGCCTACATGCACGCCATCGCGCCCGTATTCCTTGGCCATGGCCTGGGCCAAGGTGCGTAGCGCACCCTTGGCAGAGTTAAAGGCACCGAAGTTTGCCCGGCCTCGCAGGGAGGCACTGGCTCCCGTAAAAATGAGCGTGCCTCCATTGCCTGCAAATGTGTTGATCGCAGCGCGACCAAACAAAAAGCCGCCAAAACAACACACCCGCCAACTGTTTTCAAAATATTCTGTGCTCATCTCGGCAATACGGCCGGGCGTGTTGTTGCCCGTGTTGTAAATCGCCAGGCTTAGATCCCGTCCAGCCATCGCAAACAATCTCTCGGTATCGGCCTCTGATGTGGAGTCTGCGACGACGGCCCGTGCACTGCCGCCAGCGCTGACGATGGAGTCAACGACGGCATCAAGTTTGCTTCGTGTTCGTCCCGCCACCAACACATGCAGCCCAAGACCGGCAAATCGCACGCATAGCTGCGCTCCTAGACCCTCGAGTGGACCAACGCCACTGACGATTGCGGTTTTCATGAATTTTCCCCTGGAATAACCTGTTTAAAGGGATGCACATCAACATGACGAAACAAACCTGCCTGATGGTACGGATCGGCATCTGCGATGGCTCTTGCCTCGGCAAGATCACTACATTCGATGACGATTATCGAACCAATTGGGGTGGATTCGTCGTCGCTCAATATGGGTCCAGCAAACTGCACGCTATGCTCTGTCAAAAAGGTCAGATGAGCGGGCCGGGTTTGTTTACGCAGCTCGAAGCCGTTTTCTTTATCTCGGCAAATGATCGAAAAAAGCATCCCTGAGTCCTTAGAACAGTGTTAAGAGTTTGAGGCGATCAGCTTAATTGAGGTGTTTTTTCAAATGCTCAACGAAGGTCAAAAAAGGCCCTCGGGAACATTCAAATACTGCCGCGGTCGCAAAGAAATCGTGGACTAGGCCCTCGCAGCGCATAACTTGCGCTGAGCTGCCAGCTGCGTTGAGCGCTGCGGCATACGCTTCACCTTCATCCCGCAAAATGTCAAATTCTGCTGTAATGACTGTCGCTGGCGGTAAATTGGCGAAGGATGCGGCGTGAATTGGAGTTGCTCGAGGGTCTTCGCGCTCGGCCTTTTCAGGGCAATAGGTGTCCCAGAACCACTGCATGATTGGAAGTTCTAAAATAAAGCCTTCTCCATTTTCAGCGTAGGAGGCCTGCGACATAGAGCAGTCGATTACCGGATAGATCAGACCTTGAAAAACGAGTTCCGGTCCGTTCTGGTCGCGAGCCATGAGCGCCATCACCGCGGCCAAATTGCCCCCGGCACTTTCACCAGCAACGCCGATGCGGCCATTGCCAGACACAGCCTCTTGGGTGTCGCTGACCCACTGCACCACGGCATAGCAATCGTCCACGGCCGCCGGAAACACATGTTCTGGTGCCTTGCGGTAATCGACGGCAACGACGACAAGGCCGGCGAGGGTGGCCAGCTCGCGGCAAACGCTATCGCAGGTGTCCATGTCGCCGATTACCCAGCCGCCACCATGAAAATAAACCAAGGTGCCGAAAGGTCCGTCGCCCTCAGGGCGATATATCCGGATGGGAATGGCACCAGAGGGGCCGCTGATCTGCGCGTTTTCGATGGCACCAACTGACAGTTCTGGATTTATCGGCCGCATAGCTCGGTAGACGGCTCTGGCATCGGCAACGGGAATTTCGGCAAGGTTAGGCGACGGGTCTGCCGCGGCCAGCTCATCAAACATAGTCTGATATTCGGGTGCTAGTGGCATTGAATTTTCTCCTCTCATCCCAATCTAGAGGCCAAAGAAGCTACACTATCCGGCCGGTTAACACTATCAAGCGCTGTCGTAGGCGTCGCTGTACGGGATAGACCACCTGCAATGGTGAGACACAGCCAGAGCAAGGTAGGCGACAAACAGCTGGCGAAATACCAATGGAGAAGTTAATGACACGGTTCGAAAAAGCGACGGAAGAGTTAGAAAAAGAAGCAGAGAACGCGAAGCAGGTAAACATGCTAGAGAGCGTACTGCACAAAAATCGTACCCTGACGCTTTTCGGCGAGATCAATCAAGACGTTGCTCGCAAGACTGCGGAGAAGCTGCTGGCGTTGGCCTTCGAGTCTGACGACCCCATTACTTTATACATTGGCTCTCCCGGAGGCCATGTGGAGTCCGGCGATACCATTTACGACATGATTCAGTTCATCAAGCCCGTGGTGCGCATAGTCGGCACGGGTTGGGTCGGCAGCATCGCTACCCACATATATTTAGCGGCGGAAAAAGAGCATCGCTATGCTCTGCCCAATACCCGATTCTTGATTCACCAGCCCTCGGGAGGTTTCGGCGGTGATGCAACGGATATTCAGATTCACGCCCAGGAAATTCTGAAAACCCGAGAACGCATCAACGGCGTTATCGCAGAACGAACGGGTCAAAGCGTTGAGCGTGTAACAAATGACACCGTACGAGATTGTTGGATGAGTGCTGAGGAATCGGTGGAATACGGACTTATCGGAAAAATAATTGCCGGTATCGACGAAATCGTCTAACCATCAAGGGTTGGGAAAGCGGCGGGTTGCGTAACCGGCCCTGCCCTCTCAGAAAGCACTTTCAAAAAGCGTTTTGCAAAAGCACTTTTTATTAGGCTTTTTCGCAAACGCCTGCTAAACGACCATTCCACAACTTGTTTGTACAGGCCCTTTAGGCACTCGCTTCTTTCGACGACTGACTTTCCAAGACGTCCTGCCCATGGCGTAATGTTAAGACGACTCAACCGAGGGGAAGTCATGACCTACGACTATCAGCTACTCACGGTCGGCATCACCGGGCGCATCGCGACGGTGACGATCGACAATCCGCCCATCAACATCATCACGCCACAGCTGTATTTAGAGCTGGTTGGGCTGGTAGCCCAGCTCAAGGACGACGATCGCCTTTCCGTAGTGGTTTTCAAAAGCGCTGATCCAGACTTTTTTATCGCGCATTATGACGTTGAGAACATTCTCAAGTTCCCGACCGATGGCGATGCTGAACGCAACCTCGAGCTCAGTGACTTTCATACTATGTGCGAGCGGTTGCGTACCATGAACAAAGTTACCATCGCGCAAATCGAAGGGCGCGTGGGCGGAGGTGGCAGTGAGCTTGCTGCCAGCATGGACATGCGTTTTGGAGTGATCGATAAAACCGTGATCAATCAAATGGAAGTGCCCTTGGGCATTTTACCGGGCGGTTCGGGGACTCAACGCCTGCCCCGCCTGGTGGGCCGCGGGCGCGCGATGGAAATTGTGCTCGGTGCTGATGACCTAGACGCGCAGACTGCCGAGCGCTGGGGTTACTTGAACCGCATCTACGATGCGGATCAAATTAATGCAAAGGTCGCAGCCCTGGCCAAGAGAATTGCTCGCTTCCCGGTAGAAGCGGTCAGGCTCGCCAAGGCGTCGGTGAATGCGTCAGATCTACCCATTCAGCAGGGTTTGCAGGAGGAGGCTTACTTATTTGCGAGGCTGCTGCGAAGTCAAGCGGCTCAGCACAACATGAGCCAGTTTTTGCAGATTGGGGGTCAAACCCGTGAGGGAGAATTGCGCGTTAGTGAGCTGTCAGCCCAGCTAGGTAAAACGGACTAAAGGGGAATGCGGCAACGTTTGTGATTTGCTGCCGGGCCGGCTGCTAGGCGCTTTTCTGAAGGATTCGGTGTCCAATATAGAAATAGATCAAGGCCGGCAAAAGCACGGCCAGGGCACTGGGCAGGCTGAAAACCGCAGCCATGGGGGCAAACAGGTCCTGTAGGTACTTGAACGCCAGACCGATAAATATCCCCAGGGTCAAACGCTGACCAATGCCCGTATGTCGAAGGGGCCCTAGTACGACGGCTAATGCCATAAGCGCCATACTGAGGTAAATCACGGGGGCCATGAGCTTGCCCCAAAAGTGAAGCTCAAAGGGGATGCTTGCGGATGCATGCTGATGAGTCCGGGCCATATAATTCCAAATTTGTATGAGGGTCATTTTTCTCGGATCTGAAAAAGCCTGGCTGGCCAGTTGCTCTGGCGTCACCGGGTTGTTCCAGTCGCGATAGACTTCCTTGAAGGACTGGCTATTGCTCTTGGACA
>JAYYHB010000294.1:0-4523 GCA_036157095.1 Pseudomonadota bacterium | reverse complement strand
CGGGCACGCAGGATATTAACATCAGGAGGTGGGTTATGACGGATCAAATAGACCCGACAGGCGGTATGAGGACTGGGCCGGATGAGCTGGACGTCACGCGTCTGATCAATATGCCTCTCTTCCCGCTGCGCACTGTTTTGTTCCCCGGGGGCACGCTGCCTCTGCGCATCTTTGAGCCACGCTACGTCGATATGGTGCGCTGGTGTATGCGTGAATCCAGGGCATTCGGCGTGGTGCTCCTGGAAGACGGACCAGATGTACTGGATGTCAAAGACACTGGTGATCGGTCAAAAACACCACAGATATATGATGTGGGTACCGAAGCCCATATCGTTGATTTCAATCAGGCAGACAATGGCCTGCTGGGCATTGTGGCCCGAGGCGGTGATAAATTTTCGGTGCTGCGCACCTCTGTCGAGGCTGATGGTCTTGTTCGCGCCGACGTTCGCTCGCTGCATGAGCCCGCAAACCCTTTACCAAATTCATACGAAACACTGACAAATGTGCTCAAAGATCTTCTGTCACACCCGCTGATAAAAGAGCTAGATCCCCAGGTCGACTTGTCCGAGGATCGCTCGGTGAGTCATCGGCTTTCAGATCTTCTGCCCGTTGCGCCAGAGCTAAAACAGTGGCTGTTAGAAATGTCGAACCCATCGGAGCGCCTGTCGGAACTGCAGGAGATCATTAAACAGCTCTCCAGCTGAGCCAATTCACCTGGCGCGCAGAATTTGCGTCTGTGCACCTGGGTGGTGGTGTGTGGGAATGTCCCTATAATGTTAGCATGACAAACGAAATCGCTTCATACATTACAGGCGTGGGACGCCGCGCCCGAGCAGCTTCACGCATCATCGGCAGCGCCAGTGCGGCGACGAAATCAGACGCGCTAAAACAAATCGCTGCTGCGGTAGATGGGTCGCGGGTGCCGATTCGTGATGAAAACGAGAAGGATATGGCTGCCGCTGAACAAAACGGTATTGATCAACCTCTGATTGATCGCCTTCTATTGAATGACAAAGGCATCGATCAAATGATCGAAGGTATTCTCCAGGTCGAGGCGTTGAAAGATCCAGTTGGGGAGATGAGTGATTTCAGCTACCGACCCACGGGTATTCAAATCGGCAAGATGCGTGTGCCACTTGGTGTGATCGCGATGATTTACGAGTCGCGTCCCAATGTTACCGTCGATGCTGCAAGCCTCTCCCTAAAGTCAGGCAACGCCTGCATTTTGCGGGGTGGTTCTGAGGCTTTTCATTCCAATCAGGCCATCGCCGCCTGTGTGACCCAAGGCCTTGAAGCCGTGGGCTTACCCAGCGCTATCGTGCAGTTATTAAAAACCACAGATAGAGCCGCGGTGGGCGAGTTGCTCAAGATGCATGAATATATCGATGTCATTGTGCCTCGCGGGGGCAAGGGCTTGATCGAGCGAATCAGCAGTGAGTCGCGAATCCCGGTAATCAAGCATCTCGACGGCATTTGTCATGTTTATATTGATGCCGAGGCTGATCCTGAAATGGCGATAGCCATCGCCTTCAACTCGAAGGTGGAAAAACTTGCGGTATGTAACGCACTAGAAACCTTGTTGATTCATGCTGATATCGTGCATCAGGTGTTGCCGCCCTTAGCGGCCAAGCTGCAGGACGCTGGCATTGAGCTGCGCGGATGTGAGCGGGCACAGCAGTCTGTCTCAATGCGCGGGGCCACCGAAGCAGACTGGGTTGAAGAGTATCTTGGTCCCATATTGGCCATACGCATAGTTGATGATCTGCACGAAGCCATTAGTCATATTAATGAATATGGGTCCCAACATACTGACGTGATAGTTACAGAAAATTACACACACTCGCGTGCATTTATCGGTCAGGTGGATTCGGCCTCGGTCATGGTCAACGCCTCCACGCAATTTGCCGATGGATTCGAATACGGCCTAGGGGCTGAAGTTGGAATTTCCACGGACAAAATACATGCTCGTGGCCCGGTAGGCCTTGAGGGCCTTACCTCCCAAAAGTATGTCGTATATGGCCATGGAGAAATCCGTCATCGCTAGCGTTCAAAGCATTGTGCGTGATTCGGTAGCCGGCGGTTTGCTCTATGTTCGTCAGCGTGAGTCGTTTCGCGATTGGATCTGAGTATGAGAATCGGCCTCTATGGTGGCACCTTCGACCCTGTGCACCTTGGCCATATCCATGCAGCATTGGCAGTGAAGCATGATTTGCAGCTCGATCATGTGCGCATGGTGCTGTCTGCCCGACCTGGGCATCGCGATCAACCGAATACGGCGAATACCCATCGTTGGAAAATGCTTAAGCTCGCTTGTGACCAGCATTCAGCATTAGTTGCCGACGACACCGAGCTTCAGCGCCCTGGTTACTCATACGCCATCGATACCCTGCGGCATTTCCGGGCGAGATACCCTCGAGAACAGTTGTGCTGGATCATGGGAATGGATTCCTACCTCACCCTGCCCACCTGGCGAAATTGGCAGACCCTGGTGGAATTCGCTCACCTGATCGTCGTGCAAAGACCTGGACAGCCCACCGCAGTAGACCAACAGCTGGCATCTTTTCAGCATCGGCTCCAGGCCGGATCCTTAGATACTTCGCGCGCGGGCAGCATCGTATTTCTTTCTTCTCCCATGCTCGACATTTCAGCGAGCCAGGTGCGCTGTCTTGCTGAATCGGAAGAGAGCCCTGAGGCGCTCCTGTCAGCCAGCGTTTGGACATATATCAACCGACACCATCTTTACCTTACGAAGGAGAGATCATTTGAAAGCCATTGAACTGCGAGATCTTGTTGTTGCCGCTCTTGAGGATCTCAAGGGCGTCAACATTGTTACTCTAGATGTGGCGGCACTAACCCCAATGACGGACTACATGGTGCTGGTAACAGGCACATCTAACAGACATGTTAAGGCATTAGTCGATACGGCAAACGAATGTTCTAAAGCCCTTG
Organism: Pseudomonadota bacterium; assembly: GCA_036157095.1. Classification (GTDB taxonomy): domain Bacteria; phylum Pseudomonadota; class Gammaproteobacteria; order Pseudomonadales; family Azotimanducaceae; genus UBA4421. The sequence goes on along the minus strand of JAYYHB010000294.1, from coordinate 1,574 downwards.
GTATTCAGCCATTGGGTATTGAAGGTCGAGAAAGCTACGATTGGGTCTTGATGGATCTAGCTGACGTCATCGTCCATGTGATGAACGAAGAGGCTCGTAGCTTTTACGAGCTTGAACGCCTATGGTCCAATCTAGATGACGCAACGCAAAGCTCAGACACCCTAAGCAATCAAGAAGCAGAAGTTTAACGACCCTAGCCAATGAAGCTCCGGGTGATATCAGTCGGTAACAAATGCCCAGCTTGGATTCGCCAAGGTTTCGACGAATACGCCAAGCGCATGCCGAAGGAGATGCCCCTAAGCCTTACGGAGATCGCTGCACCCAAGCACCGCGAAGACAGCAGCAAGATCAACGAACTCGAGGCCAAGAAAATTCTAGAAAAGATTCATTCCTCCGACTGGGTGATCGCGTTAGATGAGAAAGGCCGACACTATTCTAGCCCTGCTATTGCGAAGGAACTCGAAGGCTGGCGAGAGCTGGGTAAGGATGTGGTCTTTATCGTGGGTGGTGCAAACGGCTTGGCTCCCGAGCTGCTCGAACGCGCCGATCAACAGCTGTCGCTGTCGTCGCTCACCTTCCCGCACTACTTAGTACGAGTGCTGATAGCAGAAACCCTTTATCGAGCATGGAGTATTAGTGTTGGTCACCCTTATCATCGCCAGTGATCTCCACTAAAACTCCATTATTTGCGTAAAATCAAAGGTCTATTATTTTGCACCTAAAATTTGCTGGCACTCTGTCCCGCAATAACAAGGCACAATACCTTGGCACCAGAACTCTCGATAAAAGATCAAAACCACGAAGTAGAGCTCTTCGTCGGACGAGCGACGACGTTATTTGTGCTCGTCGTTCTCATGTTGGGATTGCTTATCTATCGCATGCTCGAACTGCAGCTTTGGAACCACGACACCTACAAAAGCCGTTCGGACGATAACCGCATTCGTGTACAAACCCTCGCGCCACCGCGTGGCCTGATCTTTGATCGCAATGGTCGGCTGCTTGCCGATAATCAAAACGCCTCATCCTTGGCGTTCGTTATCGACAACATGCCAGAACCCTTCCAATCCCTTGAACGCATTGGGTCGCTGCTGGAACTTACCAACGCTCAGCGCTCTGAAATGATTTCTCGAGTCGAGTCGAACCGGCGTCCAGATGCCCCATTGGTGGTTGTGGACTCGCTGACGGAAGAACAAGTAGCGCGACTGGCGGTAAATCGACACCTCCTGCCCGGTACCGAAGTGGTCAACCGACTCGTGCGGCACTATCCCCATGCCGAAATCGCGGCTCACGCGGTGGGATCGGTGCGGCGGCTCAGCGACGAGGATCTTCGTCGGGTCGACCCGGTGCAATACAGCGCCACAGAATTTATCGGTAAGCGTGGCGTTGAGGCTTTTTATGAAGACACGCTGCATGGGCGGGTGGGCTATCAAAAGGCCGAGAGCGATGCGCTGGGTCGATTGCGTCAAACTTTGGATGTGCAGAGTCCAACCGCGGGTAAAGACCTATACCTACACTTAGATATTGAACTGCAGCGCGCTGCCGTCGCCGCCCTCGACGGTCGCCGCGGGGCAGTC
>JAYYHB010000293.1:0-3394 GCA_036157095.1 Pseudomonadota bacterium | reverse complement strand
TTGGCGCGCCGACCACCCATATCTAGCTCGATCCAGTTTTCTCCAACCGTCAGCTCCGCGCCTGCCTGTTGCAGCTTGTCGAGTACTGCACCCAGTGTTTTGGGCGCCACATCGCGTAAGTGAACTCTTCCTCCTGTCACGGCTGCTGCCACCAAATACGTTCCCGCCTCTACGCGGTCAGGCATTATGGTGTGTGCGCCACCATGCAGTCGCGGCACTCCAACAATCTCAATCGTTGACGTTCCTTGACCAGACACCTTTGCCCCCAACGCATTCAAAAAAACTGCGAGGTCAACAATTTCTGGTTCACAGGCTGCATTGAACAAGCGAGTCGTGCCCGAGGCCAAGGATGCCGCCATCATCAGATTCTGCGTGCCACCCACCGTCACTAAGTCCATATGTATGTCACAGCCAACCAAACGACCGCTGGTTTTCGCGCAGACATAGCCTTCGGTTACCGTTATCTCAGCACCCATGGCCTCAAGCCCCTTGAGATGCTGATCCACTGGCCGAGACCCTATGGCACAGCCTCCTGGCAGCGAGACTTCGGCTTCGCCAAAACGCGCCAGCAATGGACCCAACACCAAGAACGAGGCTCGCATCGTCTTTACAAGTTCGTAGGGTGCTCGAAAGTTTTCAAGCTGGCGAGCGGCGATCTCTACCTCCATGAATTCATTCAGAGTGACGTCCACCCCGAGGCAGGCAAGAAGCTCAATCATCGTTGTCACATCGTGCAGATGGGGAGAGTTCGATATGTTAACCGGCTCCTCGGTCAACAGCGACGCAGCGATGATGGGCAGCGCCGCATTTTTTGCTCCGCTGATGCGGATCTTGCCGTTAAGCGGCACGCCCCCCTCGATTTGTAGTTTGTCCATCGTGATTAGGGCGTCTCGGCCTTGATTGTCACTGCGTGCAAAACACCGCTAGAAATCAAGTCCTCGATGCAGGCATAAACCTGCTGCTGCTTTTTTACCCGACTCATGCCATCAAAATGCGCGCTGATCACTGCGATAGAAGCGCGATTGCCTTCTATCTCTACCTGTACTTGAGCATTAGGTATGGCCGACTCAATCTTCTCCCTTACTTCGTCTTGCATACAGCTTTTTCCATCATCGCTTCTCTGGCACTGCGTTCGTGCCTACTGTGGGGTAGGTATCTTACGCAATTACCGTTGCTACGACATCGAGCATTGCAGAGCGATGATTCAAACTTAACGGAAATGGGTTACTTTTTTTGACGCATCACTTTCGTGACCACCAATGACCTCGACAGATCTTTAGCGGAAGCCATCTTGGCGAGCGCTTACGATAGGACTAAAGTGATGCGTCAAAACTCGCAATCGACGCTTCTAAGATTTTAGAAAGTTCTGATGTCGGCAGAATACCTGGCAGCGAGTGGTATTGGATAGCGACCCAGGATACGCCGGCAATTCATTTATTCTCGCTGAAGACACATATCGGCCTGAACCCAACAACGAAGGACATCTCCCCATGTGGGTCAACTTACTGTTAATGATTGTTGGCTTTGCCGTACTGATCTGGAGCGCTGATCGCTTCTTGTCCGGGGCCGCTGCGACGGCTACAAACCTTGGTGTTTCAAATATTGTCATTGGACTGACCGTGGTTTCGCTCGGCACGTCGGCTCCGGAGATTGTCGTAGCGTTAATCGCGGCGTTAGAGGGCAATGCGATCTTGGCTATTGGCAACGCCATAGGGTCCAATATCGCCAATATCGGATTAGTGCTTGGTATCACCGCGATCGTCGCACCTCTGCCTTTTTCGCAAAATGTACTGCGCCGGGAACTGCCTTGGTTGCTAGGCGCAACCGTACTTGCCATCGTACTGATCTTCGATCGTGAATTGAGCTTCACTGACGGAGTGTTCTTGCTCGCCGGCTTAGCCTATATCCTTTGGCAATTGCTGCGGTCTGAACAAGAGGCAGACCCCGCGGAAAGTGCCTTAGCGAGCGAACTTGAGGAGCTGCCAGAAATGAAGCAAAGCAGCGCCTTGTTTTGGCTATTCGCCGGATTGGCCGCATTACTCGCCTCGGCGCAACTACTGGTCTACGCCGCGACACAGATAGCCTTAGACCTTGGCATTAGCAGCATGATTATCGGACTGACTATTGTCGCCATTGGCACCAGTTTGCCTGAGCTAGCAGCCACTGTTGGTGCGGCGATAAAGGGACAACCCGATATTGCTATTGGCAACATCGTTGGATCAAACATCCTCAACATTCTCGCGGTGCTGGCTGTTCCAGCCTTAATTAGCACAACTGGCCTCGACTTTTCCGCTCTTTGGCGCGACAGCGGCATGATGCTGGCGCTGACTCTTATGTTGGCGCTGTTCGCCTACGGCATGAACTCCCGCGCCGTCATTACACGTTTCGAAGGTCTTGTCATGTTGCTTGCATGGATTGGCTACAATGTGTTGCTCGTCCAACAAGCGTGAATGTCCTCAATGACTGACACCAATCTTGAGCCGCTTTATGCACTTGCTCGCTCGATAGAGGGTATTGTGCTCGACGTCGATGGCGTGCTCACCGACGGCAAAATCACCTACTTGTCGGACGGCAGTGAACTTAAGAGCTTCCACGTTCAGGATGGTAGTAGCCTAAAACTGCTCGCAAGCCAAGGCATTGCAATTGCAATCATCACGGGACGCGAATCTAACATTGTGGAGCGAAGAGCGAAGGAACTTGGCATTACCTTTGTGCAGCAGGGAGTCGACAGTAAGGCGTCTGCTCTTGATCAGATAATAGATAACGGCTTCCCCGCCGCAGATTTGTGCGCCATCGGTGATGACCTGCAGGATTTGGAGTTGTTTAATCACGGCGCTGTATCCCTTGCCGCCACGGTGGCGAATGCCCACCCAGCCGTTTTGGATCGGGCGCAATTCGTTACACGAAGACAGGGTGGTGCCGGTGTGATTGTTGAGCTGTCAGAGCTGATTTTACGAGCCAAAGATTGCTGGCCCAATGCTTGAAAGCAGTTCACTTTGCAATATTCCGATGAGCCGCCTGCTACGCAAGAAGGCTTATCGTCCCTGCCTCAGATAATGCTGGTAGGCTGTTTGTCATGTCTACAAACTCTGCAACTCGATCGTACCATCCTTGGCTATCCGGCGTCCGTCTGGCCGGTCTCAGCGTGCTGGCTCTGGTCACAGCACTGACCCTAACGATTCAAGGTATTGATCCCAGGCCGGACCCAGACAATCGCGGCTTGGTGAAGACTCTGCAGCCCTCAAGCACGGCGACTGGAATTACCTGGCAGGTTTTTTCCAACCTGGGCGAACTGGACTACGAAGTAAGTGCAAACCAGCTAGAACAATATCCCTCGCAGCAACTCATGAAAGCTGCGAATCCTATCGTTCGAATGGCCTCTCAGGGACAGCAT